>NZ_JBNNVQ010000017.1:0-82424 GCF_050280625.1 Pseudomonas sp. NPDC089569 | reverse complement strand
GAACTCTATCGTCCTTGTTCAGCTTGATGGTCAGCGCCTGGCTGTGGCAACGCATGGCGCCGATGCGCACGCAGATGCCATCCACCGGGATCGGGCTCTTGAAGCGACCGAGGATCTTGTTGGTCTCCGCCTGGGCTTTCCACTCCTCGCGGCTCTGACCGTTCGGCAGTTCCTTGTCGATCCACGGGATCAGGCTGCCGGCCAGCGGTACGCCGAAGTTTTCGGTCGGGTAGGCGTCGCTGCGCATGGTTTCGGCGACACGACGGTCGATGTCCAGGATCGCGCTGGCCGGATCGGCCAGTTGATCGGCGACAGCGGCGTGGGTCGCACCCATCTGCTTGATCAGCTCGCGCATGTTCTGCGCGCCGGCACCGGAAGCCGCCTGATAGGTCATGGCGCTCATCCACTCCACCAGACCCGCTTCGAACAGGCCACCCAGGCCCATCAGCATCAGGCTGACGGTGCAGTTGCCGCCGATGTAGTTCTTGGTGCCCGCATCCAGCTGCTGGTCGATGACCTTGCGGTTGACCGGATCGAGCACGATGACCGCGTCATCCTGCATGCGCAGGCTGGAAGCGGCATCGATCCAGTAGCCCTGCCAGCCGGCTTCGCGCAGCTTCGGGAAGACTTCGCTGGTGTAGTCGCCACCCTGGCAGGTCAGAATCACGTCGAGGGTCTTGAGCTCTTCAATGCTGTAAGCGTCCTTGAGCGGAGCAATGTCCTTGCCCACGGACGGGCCTTGGCCACCGACATTGGAAGTGGTGAAGAAAACCGGCTCGATAAGATCGAAATCCTGCTCTTCCAGCATCCGCTGCATGAGCACGGAACCGACCATGCCGCGCCAACCGATCAGACCTACACGTTTCATCGCAACTACACCTTCTTGAAAAGTGGGCCGCTGCTTTCGGGGGTGAAAATGGCAGCGGGCCCGAGAGATTACAGATTCTGCAGCGCGGCGACTACTGCGTCACCCATTTGCTGCGTACCGACTTTAGTGCAACCGGCCGACCAGATGTCACCGGTACGCAGGCCCTGATCCAGCACCAGGCTGACCGCTTGTTCGATGGCATCGGCCGCAGCCTGCTGGTTGAAGCTGTAACGCAGCATCATCGACACCGACAGGATGGTCGCCAACGGGTTGGCAATGCCCTGGCCCGCGATGTCCGGCGCAGAGCCGTGGCAAGGCTCGTACATGCCCTTGTTGTTTGTGTCCAGGGACGCCGACGGCAGCATGCCGATGGAACCGGTGAGCATCGACGCCTGGTCGGACAGGATGTCGCCGAACATGTTGTCGGTGACGATCACGTCGAACTGCTTCGGTGCACGCACCAGTTGCATGGCGGCGTTGTCGACGTACATGTGGCTCAGTTCGACTTCAGGGTAATCCTTGGCGACCTGTTCGACCACTTCACGCCACAACTGGCTGGATGCCAGTACGTTGGCCTTGTCCACCGAACACAGCTTCTTGTTGCGGACCATGGCCATGTCGAAACCGACACGGGCAATCCGACGGATCTCGCTTTCGCTGTACGGCAGGGTGTCGTAGGACTGGCGCTCGCCGTTTTCCAGGGTGCGGGTACCGCGTGGTGCGCCGAAATAGATACCGCCGGTCAGCTCGCGAACAATCAGGATGTCCAGGCCGGAAACGATTTCCGCCTTCAGGCTCGAAGCCTCGGCCAGTTGCGGGTACAGGATGGCCGGACGCAGGTTGCCGAACAGGCCCAGTTGCGCACGGATTTTCAGCAGACCACGCTCGGGACGGATATCACGTTCGATGGTGTCCCACTTCGGGCCACCCACGGCGCCCAGCAACACGGCATCGGCCGCGCGCGCGCGCTCCAGGGTTTCATCGGCCAGCGGCACGCCGTGCTTGTCGATGGCGGCGCCACCGATCACGTCGTGGCTCAGCTCGAAGCCCAGGGAGAACTTGTCATTGGCCAGTTCCAACACCTTGACCGCCTCGGCCATGATTTCCGGGCCAATACCGTCACCTGGGAGAATCAGAATCTGCTTGCTCATGCTTTCCTCGTGTCATCAGTCGGCGCGCGCTCGGCGCGCCCGGAAAAAGTCTTGTCGCTCGATGGCTATTGTGCAGCGCTTATCGTTCAGCCATCAGCACCAGTACATCGGTACTGAACGAACCATCGGCCTCGATCTCGAAATAGTCGCGTACTTCGTTGCCCATCGATTGCTGCAATTCGCGGATAGCCGCACGCATCACCTGTGGCGTGCGCATGCGCTCGACCCAACTGGTGTACTCCAGGCGCAACCGTTGACGGCTGGTCGTGCGGGTATGCAGGCCCGCTTCACTGACCTGGCGCAACCACTCGCCGGCGGAGTAATCGCGCACATGGCTGGTGTCGCGCAGCACTTCGACGCTTTGCAGGTAAGTGTCGAACAACGGGCTGCCCGGTGACAACACATCAATGAACGCTGCCACCCCGCCCGGCTTCAGCACCCGCCGCACTTCCCGCAAAGCCAGGCCAAGATCGCTCCAGTGGTGCGCCGAATAGCGGCTGAAGACGAAATCGAACTCGCCATCGGCGAACGGCAGGCGCTCGGCGGCGCCGTTGACCGTGACGATGTTGCCAATGCCGCGATCGACCGCCGCGGCGGCCACCACATCGAGCATTTGCTGCGACAGGTCGTAGGCCACCACTTCGCTGGCCAGCGCGGCCACGTGAAAACTCACATGACCGGCACCGCAGCCCAAATCCAGCACGCGGGCATCGCCTCGCCCCGCCAGCTCGGCCTGCAGCAGTGCGAATTCGGTACCTTGAGCGTGTACGGCGCTGCTCAGGTAGGCCGAAGCCTGTTCACCGAATTGTTTCTGGACTACCTGGCTGTGCTGGGCGTTGCTGGTCATGGGGATTTCCTTTTTTGGGGTGAGCCTTGTGCTGTTTGTTCCGGCCTCTTCGCGGGCAAGCCTCGCTCCTACGGTGGATCAGTGATACGCATCACCTGTGGGAGCTGGCTTGCCAGCGATTGGGTCAGCCCTGGCTACATCAATTGCGGATTGGCTCAGGCGTCGCGAAACAACCATGGTTGGCTCGCGCGATGTTTGGCCTCGAACGCGGCAATGGCATCGCCGTCCTGCAAGGTCAGGCCGATATCGTCCAGACCGTTGAGCAGGCAATGTTTGCGGAATGCGTCGATTTCAAAGCTCAACACCTTGCCGTCCGGACGGGTCACGGTCTGGGCCTGCAGATCGATCTGCAACTGATAGCCCGGATTGGCCTCGACTTGCTTGAACAGCTCATCGACTTCCGCATCGCTCAGGATGATCGGCAACAAGCCGTTCTTGAAACTGTTGTTGAAGAAGATGTCGGCGTAGCTCGGCGCGATGATGCTGCGGAACCCGTATTCTTCCAGCGCCCACGGCGCGTGTTCGCGGCTGGAACCGCAACCGAAGTTTTCGCGGGCCAACAGCACGCTGGCACCTTGATAACGTTCGGCGTTGAGGACGAAATCCTTGTTCAACGGGCGCTTGGAGTTGTCCTGGTACGGCTGGCCCACATCCAGGTAACGCCACTCATCGAACAGGTTAGGACCGAAACCGGTGCGTTTGATCGACTTCAGAAACTGCTTGGGGATGATCTGGTCGGTGTCGACGTTGGCACGATCCAGAGGCGCGACCAGTCCAGTGTGTTGGGTAAAAGCCTTCATCTTTACTGTGCTCCCTGGATCAATTCACGGACGTCGATGAAACGACCGTTTACAGCGGCGGCGGCGGCCATGGCTGGGCTGACGAGGTGGGTACGGCCACCGGCGCCCTGACGGCCTTCGAAGTTACGGTTGGAGGTCGATGCGCAATGCTCGCCCGATTCCAGTCGGTCCGGGTTCATTGCCAGGCACATCGAGCAACCCGGCTCACGCCATTCGAAACCGGCTTCGAGGAAGATCTTGTCCAAGCCTTCCGATTCGGCCTGCGCCTTCACCAGGCCCGAGCCCGGCACCACGATGGCTTGCTTGATGGTCGAGGCCACCTTGCGGCCCTTGGCGATTTCCGCGGCAGCACGCAGGTCTTCGATCCGCGAGTTGGTGCAGGAGCCGATGAACACGCGGTCCAGTTGAATGTCCGTGATCGCCTGATTGGCGGTCAACCCCATGTACTTGAGGGCGCGCTCGATCGAACCGCGCTTGACCAGGTCCATTTCCTTCGCAGGATCCGGCACGCTCTGGTCAACCGCCAACACCATCTCGGGCGAAGTGCCCCAGCTGACTTGCGGCTTGATCTGGGTGGCGTCGAGCTCGACAACGGTATCGAACACCGCATCGGCGTCGGACACCAGGTCTTTCCAGGCTTCGACGGCCATGTCCCACTGCTCGCCTTGCGGGGCGAATGGACGGCCCTTGACGTAGTCGACCGTCTTTTGATCCGCCGCCACCAGCCCCACACGGGCGCCAGCCTCGATGGACATGTTGCAGATGGTCATGCGGCCTTCGATGGACAAATCGCGAATCGCACTGCCGGCGAACTCGATGGCGTGGCCGTTGCCGCCGGCCGTGCCGATTTTGCCGATCACAGCGAGAACGATGTCCTTGGCGGTGACGCCAAATGGCAACGTGCCCTCGACCGACACCAGCATGTTCTTCATTTTCTTGGCGACCAGGCACTGGGTTGCGAGCACGTGCTCGACCTCGGAAGTGCCGATACCGTGAGCCAGGGCACCGAAGGCACCGTGGGTCGAGGTATGGGAGTCACCGCAAACCACCGTCATGCCCGGCAAGGTCGCGCCCTGCTCCGGGCCGATGACGTGGACGATGCCCTGGCGGACGTCATTCATCTTGAATTCGACGATGCCGTATTCGTCGCAGTTATCGTCGAGGGTCTGGACCTGCAAACGCGATACCTGGTCGGCGATGGCAGCGATGCCGCCCTTGCGCTCCGGGGTCGTCGGTACGTTGTGGTCCGGGGTGGCGATGTTGGCATCGATACGCCATGGCTTGCGCCCGGCCAGACGCAAACCTTCGAAGGCTTGCGGCGACGTCACTTCATGGATGATGTGACGATCGATGTAGATCAGCGCAGAACCATCGTCGCGCTGTTGAACCAAGTGCGAATCCCAGAGCTTGTCGTAGAGCGTTTTGCCGGCCATCAGACGGTTTCCTCATCAGCTTGTTTCTATGCCCTGGGTCTTTTCAATAACCCTTTGGCTTGTGAGGCTGATCCTATGGGGTTAGATTAAATAACTCAAATTCATATTTTTTATGCTTTGGATAACCAACTGGAATCCACCCATGGACCTGGCGAACCTCAATGCCTTTATTGCCATTGCCGAGACCGGAAGCTTTTCCGGCGCGGGTGAACGGCTGCACCTGACACAACCGGCGATCAGCAAACGCATTGCCGGCCTGGAACAGCAACTGAAGGTGCGACTGTTCGATCGCCTGGGTCGGGAAGTCGGCTTGACCGAAGCCGGCCGTGCCCTGTTGCCGCGCGCTTATCAGATATTGAATGTCCTCGATGATACGCGCCGCGCCCTGACCAACCTCACCGGTGAAGTGACCGGTCGTCTGACCCTGGCCACCAGTCACCACATAGGCCTGCACCGCTTGCCGCCCCTGCTGAGGGAGTTCACCCGACGTTACCCGCAGGTAGCGCTGGATATTCAATTCCTCGATTCGGAAGTGGCCTACGAAGAAATTCTCCACGGACGAGCCGAACTGGCTGTCATCACCCTGGCACCGGAACCCCATGCGCTGGTCAAGGCCATGCCGGTGTGGGACGACCCGCTGGATTTCGTGGTCGCCCCGGAGCATTCGCTCATCAACAACGGCACCGTCAGCCTGGCTGACATTGCCCGGCATCCAGCGGTGTTTCCAGGCGGTAACACCTTTACCCACCATATCGTCCAGCGCCTGTTCGAGGCCCAGGGCTTGACGCCGAACATCGCCATGAGCACCAATTATCTGGAAACCATCAAGATGATGGTGTCGATCGGCCTGGCCTGGAGCGTATTGCCACGCACCATGCTCGATGATCAGGTTGCGCGAATACCTTTGCCGGGCATACAACTCACTCGCCAGCTAGGCTATATCCTGCACACAGAACGGACGCTATCGAATGCAGCGCGGGCCTTCATGGCCTTGCTGGATGCTCAAATCGACCTGCCAGGGACTCAAGGCTAACTTGTGCTAATCCTATAGAGCCTCGAAATCCTGTGCCCAACGCCCATTTCAGCCCAAGGCTTGCCGATGTCGAAATCTGTTGACCGAATTCCGCCGATGCCGCGAATTCAGGCGCTTGACCCGCAACGATCCGAGCAGAGCTGGGAAAGTGCCCCGCAATTGCTGGCCGCCCTGAACGGCGCACGTCTGGGCGCCTGGTACTGGGACATCGAACGCGGGCAAATCAGTTGGTCGCGGGGAACGCAGGCGCTATTCGGCTTCGATCCGCGACAACCGCTGCCGGCCGATCTGGAATACCTGGACTTGTTGCCGCCCGAGGACCGGGCAAAAACGGTTCGTGCCTTCCATGCGGTGATCGCCGGCGCCCCGCTGGAGCAAGCGATGCACCACCGCATTCGCTGGCCCGATGGCAGCCTGCACTGGCTGGAGATCAACGGCAGCCTGCTGCCCGACAAGCACGGTCGCCCGCGGATGATCGGCGTGATTCGCGAAATCACCCACCAGCGCCAGCGCGAACAGGCATTGAGCAGTTCGGAAAAACGTTTCGCCACCCTGTTCCACCTGTGCCCGAACATGGTCCTGCTGACCCGCCAGGAAGACGGCCTGATCACCGAGGCCAACCAGTATTTCGAAAGCCTGTTCGGCTGGCCGGTACAGGACGCGATCGGGCGCACCACACTCGAGCTGGGCCTGTGGGTACACCCCGAGCAACGGGCGCAATTGGTCAAGGCGACCAAGGCCAAGGGCGACCTGACCAGCATGGAGGTGCAATTTCGCGCCAGCAACGGCCAGATCCATGACGGCATCCTGAGTGCGCAAAAGGTCGAACTCGAAGGCCAGCCCTATCTGTTGAGCACGTTCCTCGACACCACTGAGCGCAAAGCGGCCGAACATGCGCTCAAGGACAGCCAGGAACGCCTCGACCTGGCCCTGGACTCGGCGCAACTGGGCACCTGGGACTGGCACATCCCCAGCGGCATGCTCTACGGCTCGGCCCGTGCCGCCCAACTGCACGGCATGGAGGCCAAGCCTTTCCATGAATCCTTCGACGAGTTTTTCGAAGGCGTGCCCGGCGAGGAACGCGACACCATGCGCGACGCCTACCGCAGCCTGCGTGAAGGCCCGGCCGGCAATTATCAGTTGACCTATCGCGTGCAACTGCCGGACGGCAGCTCGCGTTACCTGGAAAGCCGCGCCCGACTCTACCGCGATGAAAACGGCCTGCCGCTGCGCATGGCCGGCACGCTGCTGGACATCACCGAGCAGGTCGAGCGCGAACAACAGCTGATCGCTTCCGAGGAAAAATTCGCCACCCTGTTCCAGGTCAGCCCGGACCCGATCTGCGTGACCCGCCAGGACACCGGACAGTTTATCGAGATCAACTCCAGCTTCACCCAGACCTTCGGCTGGAGCGCCGCCGATGTGATCGGGCGCAGCGCCGACGAAATCGGCCTGTGGGACTCCCCGGCCAAGAGCCTGCAGCGGATCGAACAGGTGATCCGCGAGCAGGGCTTGAACAATGTGGCGATCCTTGTCCAGCACAAGGACGGGCAATCGCTGACCTGCGTGATCTCCAGCCGCCAGATCAGCGTCGGCGAGCAGCCTTGCATCGTCACCACCTTACGCGACATTACCCAGCAGCAACGCTCGGAAGCTGCGCTCAAGGCCAGCGAAGAGAAGTTCGCCAAGGCTTTCCACTCCAGCCCCGACGCCATCACCATCACCGAGCGCGACACCGGGCGCTATCTGGAGGTCAACGACGGGTTCTGCCGCCTGACCGGCTATCGCGCCGACGAAGTGATCGGCCGCACGGTGTACCAGGTCGGCATCTGGGCCGAAGAGAAACAACGCTCGGCCCTGTTGGCGGAACTGCAGATCAAGGGCCGGGTGCATCATCTGGAAATGCTCGGGCGCAACAAGCGTGGCGAGTTGCTGACTGTCGAAGTCTCGGTGGAACCGATCAACCTCAACGAAACCGCCTGCCTGCTGCTCACCGCGCGGGACGTCAGCCTGCTGAAGAATGCCGAGGCGCAGATTCGTCACCTGGCCTATCACGACCCGCTGACCAACCTGCCCAACCGCGCACTGCTGATGGATCGGCTCAGCCAGCAGATTGCCCTGCTCAAACGCCACAATCTGCGCGGCGCCCTGATGTTTCTCGATCTCGATCACTTCAAGCACATCAACGACTCGCTCGGCCATCCGGTAGGCGATACGGTGCTGAAAATCATCACCGCGCGCCTGGAGGCCAGTGTGCGCATGGAGGATACGGTGGCGCGCCTGGGTGGCGACGAATTCGTCGTACTGCTCAGTGGCCTGGAGGGCTCGCGTAATGACGTCAGCCAGCAAGTGCGGGACTTGGCTGACACCTTGCGCGAATTGCTCTCCGAGCCGATGTTCCTCGACGGCCAGCGCCTGCAAGTGACACCGAGCATCGGCATCGCGCTGATCCCCGATCACGGCTCAACGCCCACCGACCTGCTCAAACGCGCCGACATCGCGCTGTATCGCGCCAAGGACTCGGGACGCAATACCGCGCAGATGTACCACAACACCATGCAGAAGGCCGCCAGCGAGCGCCTGCGCATGGAAACCGATCTGCGCCTGGCCCTGTCGCGAGGCGAGTTCCGCGTGCATTACCAGCCGCAACTCGATGCCCGGGATAACCGCATTGTCGGCGCCGAAGCACTGGTGCGCTGGACCCACCCGGAACTTGGCGCACAATCGCCCGCCGAGTTCATCAAGGTGCTGGAGGACAGCGGCCTGATTCTGGAGGTCGGCACCTGGATCGTCGACGAGGCGTGCCAGGCCTTCAGGCATCTGATCGCCAATGGACTGATCGATCCGCTGGATTTCAGCCTTTGCGTGAACATCAGCCCGCGCCAGTTCCGCCAGAACGACTTTGTCGAGCGCATCGAGGAGAGCCTCGCCCGCTATGGGCTGCCCTGCTCGATGCTGAAGCTGGAAATCACTGAAGGCATCGTCATCCAGAACCTGGAAGACACCATCAACAAAATGCGCCGCCTGAAAAAAATCGGCGTGAGCTTCGCCATGGACGACTTCGGCACCGGCTATTCTTCGCTGACCTACCTCAAGCGCCTGCCGGTCGACACCCTTAAAATCGACCAGTCATTCATTCGCGATGCCACCACCGACCCCAACGATGCCGAAATCATCCGCGCCATCGTCGCCATGGCGCGCAGCCTGGAACTGAAAGTGATCGCCGAGGGCGTGGAGACGCCAGAACAGCTGGAGTTCCTGCAAGGACTGGGCTGTCACTTTTACCAGGGGTATCTGCACAGTCAGCCGTTGCCGGTCGCGGAGTTTCAAAAGCTGCTGCGATAAGACCTCTGTAGGAGCGAGCACGCTCGCGATGAACCTGAGGTCACCGCGGGGTGTCAGGCGGCCAGCGTTATCGTCGGAGCACCGCTCGGAGCATGCTCACTCCTAAAATGCAGTTGTCACCCGTCTGCGCCAGCAGGGCTTGTGGTATGCCTGCTGCGAGACGTTAGCAACTGCTGAAATGCCCTACGACCCTTTCGGAAATACCCGACACACGAGTTCCTACGCTCGTTTGTAAGATTCTGCATCTGAAACATAGCGCCTTGATATCAACCTGAAACCACTCACGACATCGAGTGCTGGCATCGTCACGCGCAACGATCAGGAACACGTCAATAAGCCATCTACACTGAAAACTCGAATCCCTGCTCACTGTTCATCAGCCGAGACTCAATCGAAGTGCCCAGCGTCTATCAGATCAAACCCGCGTTTCAAAACCTCCTGCGACCTTTGGTTCGACAATTGTTCAATTTCGGCGCCACCGCCAACCAGATCACATTGATCGCGGGCATCGGCTCGTTGCTGGCCGGCATGCTCATCGCAGGTTTCGTCCATCACCCCTGGATTTTTGCATTGGTCCCCGTCTGGATGTTCGTGCGCATGGCGCTCAACGCCATCGATGGAATGCTGGCCCGGGAGTTCGGCCAGCAGTCGCGCCTCGGGGCTTATCTCAATGAGCTCTGTGACATTGCCGCAGATTGTGCCCTGATCCTGCCCTTTGCCCTTCTGCCCGACGTCAGCCTGTGGCTGGTGCTGCTGGTGACTCTGCTTGCCCTGTTCAGTGAATACGCCGGCGTGCTGGGTCCGATGGTCGGCGCCTCGCGACGCTATGACGGCCCCATGGGTAAAAGCGACCGGGCCTTCGTGCTGGGCTGCGTGGCCACCGCCATTGCGCTGGGCTGGATCGGCGCACTGTGGATCAACGTCGTGTTCTCGATCCTCGCCGCGCTATTGATCTGCACCCTGTTCAACCGGGTTCGCCAGGGACTCAAGGATGTACAACCAGGCAATACTTCAGCATAAGGACTTGAAGATGCGCGACGCTTTACAACAGACGTTCACCACCCACGACGGCGTGGACCTGTTCTACCAACATTGGCCAGCTACCGTTGCCCCGGACGAGCCGCGCAAGGCCATCCTGATGTTTCATCGTGGCCATGAACACTCGGGACGCATCGCCCATCTGGTGGAGGAACTGGAACTGCCCGGCATCGATTTCTTCGCCTGGGACGCCCGAGGCCATGGCCAGTCTCCCGGCGCCCGCGGCGACAGCCCGGGTTTCGCCACCAGCGTGCGTGACGTGCAGACCTTTTGCGAGCACCTGACCACGACCTACCGGATCGAGGAAGAGAATCTCGCGGTGATCGCCCAGAGTGTCGGCGCCGTGATCGTAGCCACCTGGGCCCACGACTATGCCCCGCGCATCCGCTCCCTGGTACTGGCATCCCCCGCGTTCAAGGTCAAACTCTACGTGCCGTTCGCCCGCCAGGGGCTGGCATTGATGCGCAAGTTTCGCGGCAACTTTTTCGTCAACAGTTACGTCAAGGCACGCTTTCTCAGCCATGATCCGCAGCGCGTCGCCAGCTACGACGGTGACCCGCTGATTACCAAGGCCATTTCGGTGAACGTCCTGCTCGGCTTGTACGAGGCGGCCGAACGCGTCGTCGCCGATGCCCAGGCCATCCAGATCCCTACGCAGTTGTTGATCTCCGGTGCCGATTTCGTGGTACATCGCAAGCCGCAGGAGCAGTTCTTCGATCGTTTGGGCAGCTTGTGCAAGGAAAAACATATCCTGCCTGGATTCTTCCACGACACGCTTGGCGAAAGGGATCGCCAGGCCGCCATTGCCAGCGTGCGGCGTTTTATCCTGGAGAACTTCGAACGACCGTTCGAGCGCCCCTCCCTGCTCACCGCAGATCGCCTGGGCCCGACTTGCGCCGAATCCGAGCGGTTGGCGACCCCGTTGCCGCGCCACTCACCCAGTGATCTTTATTGGCGCATGACCCGTGCCAGCATGCGCCTGGGGAGCCAGTTGTCGGCGGGAATCAGACTGGGATTCGAGACCGGTTTCGATTCCGGTAGCACTCTGGATTACGTCTACCGCAACCAGCCCACCGGCACTTTCGGTATCGGTCGCACAATCGACCGCAATTACCTGAATTCCATCGGCTGGCGTGGCATCCGCCAACGCAAGCTGCATGTCGAAGAGTTGCTTCGCCTGGCCATGGCGCGACTGCGTGAACAAGGTCGTGAAGTGCATATCGTCGATATTGCCGCAGGTCACGGACGTTACATTCTCGAAGCCTTGCAGGGTGTCAAGCCGCTGCCCGAGTCGATCCTGCTGCGAGACTACAGCGATATCAACGTACGTGACGGCAATGCACTGATCCGGGAAAAACAATTGGAAGGGATCGCCTGTTTCATCAAGGGCGATGCCTTCGACCGCGCCGATTTGGCGGCGCTGCAACCCAAGCCTACCCTGGCCGTGGTCTCTGGTCTGTACGAATTGTTTGCCGATAATCAAAGGGTGGGCGCATCTCTTGCCGGGCTGGCCGAGGCGGTGGAACCCGGTGGCTATCTGGTCTACACCGGCCAACCCTGGCACCCGCAACTGGAACTGATCGCCCGTGCACTGACCAGCCACCGCGAAGGCCAGGCATGGGTCATGCGTCGGCGCACTCAGGTGGAAATGGATCAGTTGGTAGAGACGGCGGGGTTTCGCAAGATCGCCATGCGCGTTGATGAGTGGGGAATCTTCAGCGTGTCCGTTGCGCAACGGGCATCATGATGGCGCACAACATAATGACAATACGCGAGCCTGGCCTGCTGAAGGTTGCGCTGCTCTGGCTATTGCTGCTGGCGCCGCTGTTCTTCGGCACCTACGGCTTCGCCACTTGGGTCACCACGCAGCGCGCCGATGTCGGAAGCCTGGTGTTCGACTGGGAGCGCCATATACCGTTCTGGGGCTGGAGCATCGTGCCGTACTGGTCCATCGACCTGCTTTACGGCCTGTCACTGCTGCTTCCACACAGTCGCCTGGCACTCAGGCGCCACGCCTTGCGCCTACTGACCGCGCAACTGGTCGCAATCAGTTGCTTCCTGCTCTGGCCGCTACGTTTCACCTTCGCCCGGCCTGAACTGGAAGGCGTGTTTGGCTGGCTTTTCGATGTACTTGCTGGATTCGACAAACCGTTCAATCAGGCGCCTTCCCTGCACATCGCGCTGCTGGTGGTGTTATGGACCTGCTATCACCGTTTTCTGCCGGGACGATGGCAGGTGCTGGTACATGGCTGGTTCGCCTTGATCGGGATCTCGGTGCTGACCACTTATCAACACCACTTTATCGACTTGCCCACCGGTGCCCTGCTCGGGTGGCTGTGCGTCTGGCTGTGGCCGCTGGAGGGTCCATGCCCATGGCATGGCGCACGACTGGCGCCCCAGAGAAAACGTTGGCGCCTGGCGCTGTATTATCTGATGGGAGCGACAGCATTCGCGGTACCGGCGTTTGCCTTTGCAGGTGTGTGGCTATGGTTGTTCTGGCCCGCGCTGGCCCTGTTGGTGGTGGCATTCAATTACGCCGTGCTCGATGCCGGCGGCTTTCAAAAACGCGCCGATGGGCGGCTGTCCCCGGCCGTACACTGGCTATTGGCGCCCTATCTGGCGGCAGCCTGGTTGAACTCGCGTCTGTGGACCCGAAAACATCCGCAGCCTGACCTGGTGCTCGAAAACGTCTGGCTGGGACGCATACCAACCCGACGGGAACTTGAGCACAGCCCTTTCGCCGCGGTAGTGGACCTGTGTGCCGAACTGTCGCTGAATCAGAAGGGGATCGCCTATCGCGCTCTGCCGGTTCTGGATCTGACTACCCCTTCCGCCTTGCAATGCCGAGAGGCGGCAGCGGCGATCGAGAGCCTGCGTCAGCATGGACCGCTGCTGGTCTGCTGCGCCCTGGGTTATTCGCGCAGCGCCACTGCCCTCGCTGCGTGGCTGCTGCATAACGGCCGTGCTGCCAGCATCGATGAAGCGATACTGCTGATACAGCAGGCTCGACCCGGGGTGGTCTTCAGAGCCACTCAGCGACAGGCACTGGAGCACTCACTGACTCCGATGGAGGGCTGCCGTGTCTATTGACATGCAGTTGCAGGTGACCGCCAGCCTGCTACGGCGAGGCGACGTGCTGGATCGACTTTCCACCGGGATCACCCTGCTCGGGGCACTGCTCGGTTTGAGCCATTACGTCATCGCAAGCCCCGGTTACGCCGGATTGATCTGCGCCAGTACCCTGCTAATGCTTGGTCTGTGGCAAAAATACTGGGCACTGCGCGTCGCTTTCGATGCCGATCTGTTCCAGCACCTGGCCGCATCCCCTCATGACCTCGCCGAGCGCACACAAGACCTGGACAGTGCGCTGGTTACGTTGGGCTTGCAGCCCGTGGCGCGCAGCGGTCGCCCCTGGAGCGAACGCATCGGCGGTGCCCTGAAGCTACTGCGCACGCAAGCAATGCTGGTCGTGATTCAAGTGTTGACGACCCTGATTTTCATCCTCGCAAGCCCTTGGCTGAACTTTGCCGGATAAGGAGTGATCATGCTCGAACCCGTAGTAGCCTCTGCCATTACTTCTGCGGCCCGCCTCCTTACCGGTGCCCGCAGCCTGTGGCTCGGGTGCTCGCCGGAACCGGTGCAGCGCATCTACTTCGCCAACCACAGCAGTCATGGCGATTTCGTCCTGCTGTGGGCCTCGCTTCCGCCGACACTGCGTACCATAACCCGGCCCGTGGCCGGCTCGGACTACTGGCTGAAAAGCCCTTTGCGGCGCTACATCATCAATCGGGTGTTCAACGGTGTGCTGATCGACCGCGAGCGCAAAGAGCCTACCGACAACCCCTTGCAACCCATGCTTGATGCGCTGGAAACCGGCGACTCGCTGATTATTTTTCCCGAAGGCACGCGCAACCTCGAGGAGGGTCTGCTGCCCTTCAAAAGCGGGTTGTACCATCTGGCCAAACAGTATCCCGGGGCCCAATTGATTCCGGTGTGGATCGCCAACCTCAATCGCGTCATGCCAAAGGGCCGTTTCCTGCCGCTGCCACTGCTGTGCACCATCAGTTTCGGCACTGCACTGACCCTGGATGACGACGAAAGCAAAGCGCAGTTTCTCGAACGCAGTCGCGAAGCGCTGCTGAGCCTGGCCGGAGAGCAATCCTGACATGGATAGACAAACCTTGATGTTGTTCGGCGGTATTGGCGCGTTTCTGCTATTGGCCTCGCTGATCGGTTTCTTGCTCAAGCGACGCAGCCGGGACGCGCCCAACCCGGTGATCGACAACCTCAACGCACGGATCAACGCCTGGTGGGTGATGGTGCTGGTAATCGGCATCGCCTTCTGGCTCGGCACAACTGCGGTGATCGTGCTGTTTTACACCGTGTCGTTCTACGCCTTGCGCGAATTCCTGACGCTCACGCCTACCCGCGGCAGCGATTACCCGGCACTGATCGCCGCGTTCTATCTGGCGCTCCCCCTGCAATACCTGCTGATTTACTACGACTGGTACGGCTTGTTTTCGATCTTCATTCCGGTCTACGTGTTTCTGCTGCTGCCCATCCTGGCGTCCCTTGGCGGTGACAGCGTGCACTTTCTCGAGCGTGCCTCGAAGGTCCAGTGGGGGCTGATGATCGCGGTATTCTGCGTATCCCACGTGCCCGCCCTGCTGACCCTGGACATCGCAGGCTATGAAGGACGAAACCTGCTGTTGATCGCCTATCTGGTGATCGTGGTGCAGATGTCGGATGTGCTGCAGTACGTGTGCGGCAAATTATTCGGCAAACGCAAGATTGCCCCGAACCTGTCGCCCTCCAAGACCGTGGAAGGCTTTGTCGGAGGCATCCTGCTGGCCTCCCTGATCGGCTGTGCGTTGTGGTGGATCACGCCGTTCACCCCCTGGCAGTCGCTGCTCATCGCACTGCTGATCAATCTGCTGGGATTCGCCGGTGGCATCGTGATGTCAGCGATCAAGCGTGACCGGGGCGTAAAGGACTGGGGGCATATGATCGAAGGCCATGGTGGCATGCTTGATCGGCTGGATTCGGTGTGTTTTGCCGCACCGATCTTCTTTCACCTGGTTCGCTACGGCTGGACGTGAAACGGACAAAAAAAGACCCCGAAAATCGGGGTCTTTTTTTAGCCTGCGGTCGGGATCAATGTTGCAGGGCCGGTTTCTGCGCACCGTTGATCGGGATACGCTTGGCTTTCGCCTCTTCCGGAATGACGCGCAACAGGTCGATGCTCAACAGACCGTTGCTCAGGCCCGCGGCCTTGATCTCGATATGGTCCGCCAGGCGGAAGGACAGTTTGAAGGCACGCTGGGCGATGCCTTGATGCAGGAAGGTCACGCCTTCGCTGGCATCACGTTTGCCGCCACTGATGGTCAGCACACCCTTTTCCACTTGCAGGTCCAGGTCTTCTTCCTGGAAGCCGGCTGCCGCCACGACGATGCGATATTGATCGTCACCGTGTTTTTCGACGTTGTACGGTGGATAAGTGCTGCCTGGCTCGTTCCGCAGGGCGGTTTCGAACAGGTCGTTGAAACGGTCGAAGCCTACCGAGGAACGGAACAGAGGCGCCAGGGAAAATGCAGTAGTCATGGTCAATCTCCTGAAAATAATCAGCAAGTTGTTTGTCTCCGCGACCCGAATTCGGCATCGCGTAACCCTTAGATAGGGACCACTGATTGCTTTTCAAGAGATTTTTTTCAGATTTTTTTCAAGCCGCTTCCGCGACCGGCAGCCCCAGTAAATGCGAGACCCGGTCCGGCTCGGTTTCACGCCGCAGGACCGTAAACAGCTCGACGGCTTCGGGATAGTTGCGGGTCAGCATCGCCAGCCACTGCTTGAGGCGCCCCGGCGATTGGCGCGGTGTCATCTGTGCCACGGCTTGCAGCCAGAAGTCCTGGATCAGCGGCATCAGCTCGGCCCAGGTCATTTCCACCACTTCTTCACCGGCTCGTGCCGCGGCAATTTGCCGGGCCAGGTCGGGCCGGGACACCAGGCCACGCCCCAACATGATGTCTTCCACGCCACTGATCTCGCGGCAACGGCGCCAGTCCTCGACGCTCCAGATATCACCATTGGCAAAGACCGGCACCTTGACCACATCCTGCACGCGAGGGATCCACTCCCAGTGCGCTGGCGGCTTGTAGCCGTCGACCTTGGTCCGCGCATGCACCACGATATGCTCCGCACCGCCTTCGGCCAGGGCCGTGGCACATACCAGCGAACCGTCGGGACTGTCGAAGCCCAGGCGCATCTTGGCGGTGACCGGAATGTGCGCGGGGACGGCACGACGGACCGTTTCGACGATCTGATTGAGCAGTTCGGGTTCCTTGAGCAGTACCGCGCCACCCCGGGACTTGTTGACGGTCTTGGCCGGACAGCCGAAGTTCAGGTCGATCACTTCGGACCCCAGCTCGCAAGCCAGTGCGGCATTTTCTGCCAGGCACACTGGATCGGAACCGAGCAATTGCACACGCAGGGGCACACCGGAAGCGGTCCGGGCACCGTTGAGCAGCTCCGGGCCGAACTTGTGGAAATAGGCAGGCGTCAGCAACTGGTCGTTGACCCGAATGAACTCGGTCACACACCAGTCGATCCCCCCCACGCGAGTCAACACATCGCGCAGGATGTCGTCGACCAACCCCTCCATGGGCGCCAAGGCAATTTGCATGAAAAACACACTCAACGAAAAACGTGCGGCAGTTTACTGTTTTTCGGGGGGAAGAAGGTATTCCGTCAGACCGGGTGGTTGCGATCCTGATGACGTCTTCGCGGGCAAGCCTCGCACGATCAATCAGCTCGCGATCTGCAACGCCGGGCCATAGCCTTCGATGAATTCGGCCGGCATTCGCTTGGGCCTGCCGGTGGACAGTTCGATGCAAACGAACGTGGTTTGCGCACGCAGCAACGTCGAATTGTCGCTGGGACGCTTCAACTGGAAGTGGCGGGTCATTTTCAGCCGCTGGTCCCAATCGACGATCCAGGTCGCCAATTGCAGCTCATCGCCTTCATAAGCGGCCGCCAGGTAATCGATTTCATGCCGTACCACGGCCATCGCCCGATCCAGCCGCCGATACTCGACCAGATCCAGGCCAAGGCGCTGGGAGTGGCGCCATGCACAGCGCTCCAGCCAGGTGACGTATACAGCGTTATTGGCGTGACCCAGCCCGTCGATGTCCTCGGCGCCCACTTGCAGATCAATGATGAACGGCGTTGCCCGATCCCAGCCCATGCCCTACTCCCGGTCAGATATTTACGACCGGGCCAGTGTAGCGGAAGCTCAAGCCGATTGGCGCGATTGCAGGCTGCGACCGGCCAGCAGTGATAACACGCCATCAATCACCAGAGGGTCGGCGAGCACCCGTTGATGCCCGCCCGTCTCCAGGCGCAGCAGACGGCTGTCGAACCAGGCCTCGTGAATCAATTGCGACTCCTTGACGGGAACCTGCCTGTCGTCCTCGGCATGGACAATCAGGCCGGGCATGTCGAGTTGGTAGTGCGCGACATCCAGCGTCGCCGCACGCATGCCGACATCCCTCTCGACCTGGCGAATGAAGGCCGAGCGCGCTTTTGGCGACAGTCGCACATATCGGGCGAAGCCACGCAGCACACCGAGGATTCTCGCAGGGGCGGCAATGCTGACCAGAGTTTCGGTGCGCAAGCCCAATTGCACCGCGAGCATGGCGCTGGCACCGCCCATGGAGTGACCGATGACCGCCTGCAAGGGCGGCAATTCGGCGGATGCTTCGAGCATGGCACGGGCAAACAACACCACATTCGCCTCGGTGCCCGGCGAGCGGCCATGGGCCGGGCCATCGAGGGCGACCACGGTATACCCGGCATCGACCAGCGCAGTGATGAGACTGGCGAACTGTGTCGGCCGCCCTTCCCAGCCGTGCATCAGCAGCACCGTCGGCCCTTGTCCCCAGCGCAACGCCGAAAGGCCGAAACGCAGGGTGATTCGCTCGGCCTTCGCCAGCAGCGGGAGCTCCCAGTCACGCGGCGGCAGCTCACGTGGCGTCATGAACGCCAGGCGCATTTTGCTCGCCACCAGTTGCGGGGCAAACCAACCCAAGGTGCCATTAACGCCACGAACCCACTTTAACGTGCTCATCGCTCTATCCTCAGGCTGTCGCCTTCAGGTCAACGCACCGCCGACTTGGCGGCACGCAGTAATCGATCAGACAACTCACCTGGCCCCAACGCCCGCGCCAATGCCAGGCCGCCAACCATCAACGCCATGTCGGCCAAGGCTTTGTCGGTGTCTTCAGGGCTGGCCGCCAACTGCGCGACCATCAGTTCCATATGCTCATTGAGTGCGACCCGGAATGCTTCGGGTAGACGCCCCAGTTCACCGACCGAGGCCGGAATCGGACACGCCGACTCGCTGGAGTCGCGGTGTTTGCGCGACAGATAGAACGCGGCAACCAGGGCACGGCGTTCTTCTCCGGTCAATTCGGCATCCATGTCGGCAATCAAGTCACGACGGCGGCTCAGCAGTTGCTTGAAGGCCTCCAGCATCATTGCGTCCTTGCTTTCGAAGTGCGCATAAAAACCGCCGACGGTCAGGCCGGCTGCGCCCATCACTTCGCCCACGCTCGGCTCGGCCGGGCCACGCTGGATCAGCGCTGCACTGGCAGCCTTGAGGATGCGTTCGCGGGTTTGAGCTTTTTTATCGTTCATCGTGCCTCCGAATATTACGAGTAGAATATTATTCTCATAATAATTTTCTGCAAGTTGTGGATGTGACCGCTGGTCTGAAGAACAGTTTGAAAGAAAGGGAGGATTTGGCCAAACGCCAGACAAACAAAAGGGCCATTCAATAATTGAATGACCCTTATAAAATCCCGCAGAGCGGGTAAACGTGGCGTCCCCTAGGGGACTCGAACCCCTGTTACCGCCGTGAAAGGGCGGTGTCCTAGGCCACTAGACGAAGGGGACACGAACCCTTCTATACAACTGATCAGTGCTGAGAACTGATCGATTCAAGGTCGGTGTGGCCAGACCTTGAACTGTAAATTGGTGGAGCTAGACGGGATCGAACCGTCGACCTCTTGCATGCCATGCAAGCGCTCTCCCAGCTGAGCTATAGCCCCTCATCGTTGATGTCATCGCTGAGGACGGGGCGAATCTTAAGGGCGTATCGGAAGCCTGTCAAACTTATTTTTCAAAAAATTTAAAATTTTTTGCCGACATAACAATCACTTACCGCCCTCCCCCCCGAAAATTGGGCGTTTGCCCGTCGTTGGAGCTGGCTTGCCAGCGAAGACGACCGCGAAATCGACGCAAGCTTCAAGGTCGCCTTCGCCAGCAAGCCGGCTCCAACAATGTCAAACGCGTGGGATCAGGCGATGGTGCCCAGCAGCTTTTCCCACTCTTTGTTTTCTTTCTTCGACACGCCGCCCAGCAGGTCAATCGCCTGGCGCAAGCGGAAACGGGTCAGGTCCGGACCGAGGATTTCCATCGCATCGAGCACCGATACCGAACTGGCTTGCCCCGTGATCGCGGCAAACATCAGCGGCATGGCGTCACGCAGCTTCAACCCCAGGGATTCGACGACGGCCTGGATCGTTGCGGTGATCGTGTCCTTCTCCCACTGACGCAGGCTTTCAAGCTTCCACAGGATCAATTGCATCAACTGACGGACCTGGTCGCCGGAGAGCTTCTTCGACTCGAACAGACTGGCGTCCGGATTCACGCCACCGGCGAAGAAAAACCCGGCCAGCGGTGCGACCTGGCTGAAGGTCTCGACCCGGCCCTGCACGTGCGGGGCGATCTTCATCATGTAATCGGCGTTGAAGGCCCACTTCTGCACGCGTGCGGCGAATTCCTCCACCGGCAGGTCACGCAGCCATTGGCCGTTGAGCCACGACAGTTTCTCGATGTCGAAAATGGGCCCGCCCAGGGAAACGCGACTGAGGTCGAAGTTGTCGACCATTTCCTGCAACGAGAACTTCTCGCGCTCGTCCGGCATCGACCAGCCCATGCGCCCCAGATAGTTGAGCATTGCTTCGGGCATGAACCCCATGCGCTCGTAGAAGGTCACCGATGTCGGGTTCTTGCGCTTGGACAGCTTGCTCTTGTCCGGGTTGCGCAGCAGCGGCATGTAGCACAGTTGCGGCTGTTCCCAACCGAAGTATTCGTAAAGCAGGATCAATTTTGGCGCCGACGGCAGCCACTCTTCGCCACGCAAAACGTGGGTGATGCCCATCAGGTGATCGTCGACCACGTTGGCCAGGAAGTACGTCGGCAAGCCGTCGGTCTTCATCAGGACTTGCATGTCCATGCGGTCCCACGGGATTTCAACATCGCCGCGCAGCATGTCCGGCACCACACAGACACCTTCGCTCGGAACTTTCATGCGAATCACATGCGGCTCGCCGGCGGCAAGACGGCGTGCCACTTCTTCTTTGGACAGCAGCAGCGCGCGACCATCGTAACGCGGGGTTTCACCGCGAGCCATCTGCTCGGCACGCATCTGATCCAGCTCTTCGGCGGTGCAGAAGCACGGGAAGGCATGCCCCATGTCGACCAGTTGCTGGCAGTACTTCTGATAAATGTCGCCACGCTCGCTTTGACGGTACGGACCGTGCGGACCGCCGACATCCGGGCCTTCGCTCCAGTCGATACCCAGCCAGCGCAAGGCGTCGAAAATCTGCTGCTCGGACTCACGGGTCGAACGCAACTGGTCGGTGTCTTCGATCCGCAGAATGAACTCACCGCCGTGCTGCTTGGCGAAGCAGTAGTTGAACAAAGCGATATAAGCGGTACCTACGTGGGGATCTCCGGTAGGCGATGGCGCGATGCGAGTGCGGACGGTGGTCATGGCATGTCTCGAAAGGAATGAAAAGCGAAGATCAAGGCGAACTTCAAACAAGAGTCGAATGGTAACAGGCGACACATACCGCGCTCCAGTGAACAGGGCATTTAAGCCAAGGTTGCGGCTACATCGCCCATATGCTGCGGTGAATGGCCGAATATCAGCCGATGGCATTTACCGTTAATCGCCTGTATGCCAGATTCACCTGCTGATAACTTTCCTGACAAATCCACGACTACAGTTTGCCCCATGCCTGCCCAACTCAAGCGTCGCCTGTCCTTTTTCCTGTTGATTGTCCTGCTCGTGGTCGCAGGCTTTTTCGCTCAGTGGTTCTTCAAGGGACGGTTTTATGAGAGCACCGACAACGCCTATGTCCAGGGCGAGATCACCCGTGTGTCCAGTCAATTGGGCGCGCGCATCGATCAAGTGCTGGTGCAGGACAACCAGCATGTCGAGAAAGGCCAACTGCTGATCCGGCTGGAAGGCGATGATTTCCATCTGGCCGTCGACCGCGCCAACGCCGTCCTCGCTACCCGTCAAGCCGAACGCCTGCAAGCCCAGAGCAAATTGACCCAGCAAGCGAGCCTGATTGCCGCCAGCGAAGCGCAGGTCGCCTCCAGCCAGGCAAGCCTGGGCCGCTCGCAAATCGATCTGAACCGGGCCGAAACCCTGCGCAAGCCCGGCTATGTTTCAGAAGAACGGGTAACCACCCTTGCAGCCGACAACCATATTGCCCGTTCGCAATTGAGCAAAGCCCAGGCCGATGCCCAGGGCCAACGCCAGCAAGTCAACGCCCTGACCGCCGAAATCAAGCGTCTCGACGCCCAGATCGCCAACGCCCGGACCGATCTGGCCCAGGCTGAACTGAACCTCACTCGCAGTGAAATCCACGCGCCGATCAGCGGCCTGATCGGCCAGCGCTCGGCTCGTGAAGGCCAATACGTGCAGGCCGGCGCCTACCTGCTGTCGATCGTGCCCGATGAAGACATCTGGATTCAGGCCAACTTCAAGGAAACCCAGATCGGCCACATGCAACCCGGCCAGAAGGCCGAGCTGACCTTCGACGCCTACAGCGACACACCGATCGAAGCCCGGGTCGACAGCCTGTTCGCCGCCTCGGGCGCGCAGTTCAGCCTGTTGCCACCGGATAATGCCACGGGCAACTTCACCAAGGTCGTCCAGCGGATTCCCGTCAAACTGACCTTCGCCGCAGACAACCCATTGCGCGGCAAGATCCGCCCGGGGATGTCGGTCACGGCCACCGTGAACATCAAGGATGCTCCTGACGCGGCCACGAACAAGGTAAGCAGCAAAGACACCCCTGAAGATGGCCGGTGATCAGCTGATCCGCCCTGTCGGGGAACCGACCAGGCGCGACTGGATCGCGGTCATGAGCGTGATGCTCGGCGCCTTCATGGCGGTGCTCGATATCCAGATCACCAACTCTTCGCTCAAGGACATCCAGGGTGCGCTGTCGGCGACACTGGAAGAAGGCTCGTGGATTTCAACTTCGTACCTGGTGGCGGAGATCATCATGATCCCGCTGACCGCCTGGCTGGTGCAGTTGCTGTCGGCGCGGCGACTGGCGGTGTGGGTATCACTGGGCTTTCTCGTCGCCTCGTTGCTGTGCTCGATGGCCTGGAGCCTGGAAAGCATGATCGTCTTTCGGGCTCTCCAGGGGTTTACCGGCGGCGCCCTGATTCCGCTGGCATTCACGCTTACCCTGATCAAACTGCCGGAACACCACCGCGCCAAAGGCATGGCGATGTTTGCCATGACCGCCACCTTCGCCCCGTCCATCGGTCCCACACTGGGTGGCTGGCTGACGGAAAACTGGGGCTGGGAGTACATCTTCTATATCAACGTGCCCCCCGGCCTGATCATGATCGCCGGCCTGATGTACGGGCTGGAAAAGAAAGAGGCGCACTGGGAACTGCTCAAAAGCACGGATTACGCCGGCATTGTCACCCTTGGCGTCGGTCTTGGTTGCCTGCAGGTTTTTCTGGAGGAAGGCCACCGCAAGGACTGGCTTGAGTCCGATCTGATCGTGACCCTGGGCAGCATCGCACTGATCAGCCTGATCACCTTTGTGATCGTGCAGTTTTCAAAGCCCAACCCGCTGATCAACCTCGGCATCCTGGGTAATCGCAACTTTGGCTTGTCGAGCATTTCCAGCGTCGGCATGGGCGTCGGCTTGTATGGATCCATCTACCTGCTGCCCTTGTACCTGGCGCAGATCCAGAACTACAACGCCCTGCAGATCGGCGAAGTGATCATGTGGATGGGCGTGCCGCAGCTGTTCTTGATTCCGCTGGTGCCCAAGCTGATGAAGTACGTCTCGCCGAAATGGCTGTGCACGGTGGGTTTCGGCCTGTTCGGCCTGGCGAGTTTTTCTTCCGGGGTGCTCAACCCGGATTTCGCCGGACCGCAGTTCAACCAGATCCAGATCATCCGCGCGCTGGGCCAGCCTCTGATCATGGTCACCATTTCCTTGATCGCAACGGCCTTCATCCTGCCCCAGGATGCGGGGTCGGCCTCGAGCCTGTTCAACATTCTGCGCAACCTCGGCGGCGCTATCGGCATCGCCCTGCTCGCCACGCTGCTGGATGCGCGCACCAAAACCTACTTCGACTACTTGCGCGAGTCCATCGTGCCAAGCAACCCGCAAGTGGCCGAGCGCCTGGCGTCACTGACCGACAGGCTGGGCAGTGAAACGGCCGCCCTGGGCAAACTCAGTGAGATCGCGCACCAGCAGGCATCGATCATGGCCTACAACGATGCCTTTCATTTTGTCGGGATTGCACTGGGGATCAGCATGCTGGCGGTGCTGCTGACGAAGAAGCTGCCCGCCGGGCTCAAGGCTGGCGAAGCACACTAATATCGGGGACACCCCTTTCGCGAGCAGGCTCGCTCCCACAAAAACCAGAGCCATCCCTGTGGGAGCGAGCCTGCTCGCGAAGAGGCCCACACATTCAACGCAACATTCAAACCGTGATCAGGCGCTCGCGCAACTTGGCAATCTCATCGCGCAGCTGCGCCGCCGCTTCGAACTCCAGGTCACGGGCAAGCTGATACATCTTCTCTTCAAGCTGCCGGATACGCTTGGTGATTTCGCTCGGCGAACGCAATTCACTTTCGTATTTCGCGCTTTCCTCGGCCGCCTTGGCCATGCCCTTGCGTTTCTTGCTACGCGAGCCCGGCACGGTGGCGCCTTCCATGATGTCGGCAACGTCCTTGAACACACCCTTGGGCGTGATGCCATTGGCCAGGTTGAAGGCGATCTGTTTGTCACGTCGCCGCTCGGTCTCGCCGATCGCGCGCTCCATGGAGCCAGTGATGTTGTCGGCATAAAGAATCGCCCGGCCATTGAGGTTGCGCGCCGCCCGGCCGATGGTTTGAATCAGCGAACGCTCGGAGCGCAGGAAACCTTCCTTGTCCGCGTCCAGAATGGCCACCAGCGAAACTTCCGGCATATCCAGGCCTTCGCGCAGCAGGTTGATCCCCACCAGCACATCGAACGTGCCCAGGCGCAGGTCACGGATGATTTCCACTCGCTCAACCGTATCGATATCCGAGTGCAGGTAGCGCACGCGTACGCCATGGTCGGCCAGGTAATCGGTCAAGTCCTCGGCCATGCGCTTGGTCAGCGTCGTGACCAGTACCCGCTCCTCGACCGCTACTCGCTTGGTGATCTCCGACAACAAGTCGTCGACCTGAGTCAGCGCCGGGCGAATTTCCACTTGCGGGTCCACCAGGCCGGTCGGGCGCACCACCTGCTCGACGATGCGGCCGGCGTGTTCAGCTTCATAGTTGCCCGGTGTCGCCGAAACGAAAATCGTCTGCGGGCTGATACTTTCCCATTCGTCGAAACGCATCGGCCGGTTATCCAGTGCCGATGGCAGACGGAAGCCATACTCCACCAACGTTTCCTTGCGCGAGCGGTCGCCTTTGTACATGGCGCCGACCTGCGGCACGCTGACGTGGGATTCGTCGATCACCAGCAAGGCATCAGCGGGCAAATAATCGTAAAGGGTTGGCGGTGGCGCCCCGGCTTCGCGACCGGACAGATAACGCGAATAGTTTTCGATGCCGTTGCAGTAGCCCAGTTCGAGGATCATCTCCAGATCGAAGCGGGTGCGCTGCTCCAGGCGTTGAGCCTCTACCAGTTTATTGTTGGAGCGCAGGTATTCCAGACGCTCCTGCAATTCGACCTTGATCCCCTCGACAGCCTCCATCAGGGTTTCCCGCGGCGTCACGTAGTGGCTCTTTGGATAGAAGGTGAAACGCGGCAGTTTGCGAATGACTTCGCCCGTCAGCGGATCGAATGCCGACAGGCTTTCAACTTCGTCGTCGAACAGCTCGATACGAATCGCTTCGAAATCCGACTCCGCCGGATGGATATCGATCACATCGCCACGCACGCGGAATGTCGCACGGGCGAAATCCATGTCGTTGCGGGTGTACTGCAGATCGGCCAGGCGCCGCAGCAGTTCACGCTGATCGAGCTTGTCGCCACGATCCACGTGCAACACCATCTTCAGGTAGGTTTCCGGGCTGCCCAGACCGTAGATGCACGACACCGTGGTCACGATGATCGCGTCCTTGCGCTCCAGCAGCGCCTTGGTGGCGGACAACCGCATCTGCTCGATGTGGTCGTTGATCGAGGCATCCTTCTCGATGAAGGTGTCCGAGGACGGCACATAGGCTTCGGGCTGGTAGTAGTCGTAGTAGGAAACGAAGTACTCCACGGCGTTATTCGGGAAGAACGTCTTGAACTCACCGTACAGCTGCGCGGCCAGGGTTTTGTTCGGCGCCAGCACCAGGGTCGGCCGTTGTACCTTTGCGATGACGTTGGCGATGCTGAAAGTCTTGCCCGAGCCGGTCACCCCGAGCAGCGTCTGGTGCGACAGCCCGGCTTCGATTCCTTCGACCATCAGGCGAATGGCTTCCGGCTGGTCGCCGGCAGGTGCGAAGCGGGTGACTAGCTGGAATTCGGACATGAACGACCTCAGGGTTCTCGGAACAGCAAATCGCGTCTGCGCGGTCAAGCCGGCAGGAACGGGAATGACCCAAAACGACGCTTGTCGCCCGAGTGAAAAAACAGGATTGTGCTCAATGTGGAGCCGATTACTCTCGCTTTCAAGGCGAACTTCCTACATCCCTCGAACACTTTGCGGATGCCTGTCGACTAACGGTCGAAAAATATCAGGAAAAACTTCACCTAAAAGCAGAATCGTCTGTCGCCATCGATCGCAGATGGCCTCTATACTAGCTCCCCGTTTGTGCACCGCTCTAGTGCATTCGGCTGGAGCGCGACACGTCCGTCCACTCTCCAATCAGAGCCGCCGCAAAAATGAGCCTGTTCTCCGCTGTCGAAATGGCACCACGCGATCCAATCCTGGGCCTCAACGAAGCATTCAACGCCGATACCCGTACCAACAAGGTCAACCTGGGGGTTGGTGTTTACTGCAACGAGGAGGGGCGAATTCCACTCCTGCGCGCCGTTGTCGAAGCCGAAACCATTCGCGCCGCTCAACATGCTTCCCGTGGCTACCTGCCAATCGACGGCATCGCCGCCTATGACCAGGCCGTGCAAAAACTGCTGTTCGGCAACGATTCGCCACTGATCGCCGCTGGCCGCGTCATTACCACTCAGGCCGTTGGTGGTACCGGCGCACTGAAGATTGGTGCCGACTTCCTCAAGCAATTGCTGCCCAACGCCGTCGTGGCGATCAGTGATCCAAGCTGGGAAAACCATCGTGCACTGTTCGAAACCGCCGGTTTCCCGGTGCAGAACTACCGCTACTACGACGCCGCGACCCACGACGTCAACCGTACCGGCCTGCTGGAAGACCTGAATGCCCTGCCATCGGGCTCGATCATTGTGCTGCACGCTTGCTGCCACAACCCGACCGGCGTCGACCTGAGCCCGCAAGACTGGAAAAACGTACTGGACGTGGTGAAAG
Source organism: Pseudomonas sp. NPDC089569 (assembly GCF_050280625.1). Lineage (NCBI taxonomy): Bacteria > Pseudomonadati > Pseudomonadota > Gammaproteobacteria > Pseudomonadales > Pseudomonadaceae > Pseudomonas > Pseudomonas sp. NPDC089569. The sequence continues at coordinate 55,115 of NZ_JBNNVQ010000017.1, read as the reverse complement.
CCAAAGGTCACGTACCGTTCCTCGACATGGCCTACCAGGGCTTCGGTGACGGCATTGCCGAAGACGCCGCTGCCGTGCGCCTGTTCGCGGAGTCGGGCTTGACCTTCTTCGTATCCAGCTCGTTCTCCAAGTCGTTCTCCCTGTACGGCGAGCGTGTCGGCGCACTGTCGATCGTCAGCGAATCCAAGGAAGAAAGCGCCCGCGTCCTGTCGCAGGTCAAGCGCGTTATCCGCACCAACTACTCCAACCCGCCAACCCATGGTGCAACCATCGTTGCCGCTGTCCTGAACAGCCCGGAACTGCGCGCCCAGTGGGAAGCCGAACTGGCTGAAATGCGCCTGCGGATTCGTGGCATGCGCACCCAGATGGTCGACCTGCTGGCGAAAAACGCTCCGCAGCGCGATTTCAGCTTCGTCGGTCGTCAGCGCGGCATGTTCTCCTACTCCGGCCTGAGCGTTGAACAGGTTCATCGCCTGCGCAACGAGTTCGGCATTTATGCGCTGGACACCGGTCGTATCTGCGTTGCCGCCCTGAACCAGAGCAACATCCAGGTCGTGACGGATGCCATTGTTCAGGTCATCTGATTACATCCGGCAATGACAAAACGGGAAGCCTTCGGGCTTCCCGTTTTCATTTGCCCTGATGAATTGCCCCATACCCTCTAAACTGCACACAGACGATATTCCAGAGACCCCTTATGAAAAACGATGACTTGCGCGCCGACCGCGACGATCTGGATGACTACATTCCACGTACGCCGTCCCGACGCGGCAACAACCTGGTGCTGCAGGTGGCGACCGGGGTATTTCTCGGCGGACTGGCCCTCTGGCTGGTGCAACTGGCGGCCACGGCCCTGTACGCAAAATTGATGATGGGTACGATCACCTTCGGCGGTTGATCGGGAAAAATCGAAAATTTCATCGCAACGCTTGACTTGCCTTTTTAAATCAGTAACATACGCACCAATTCCGCAATAGCTCAGTTGGTAGAGCAAGTGACTGTTAATCACTGGGTCCCTGGTTCGAGTCCAGGTTGTGGAGCCAAATAGCAAAGCCCCTGAATCGAAAGATTCAGGGGCTTTTTTGTGGTCGATGAAAAAGCCTGCAACATGAAAAAAGCCGACCGGTCTTGCAACCGGTCGGCTTTTTTTCTGTTCAGCGGTCGTCAGACGTGCTCACTGTTTTTCACATGGGTCTTCGATACCCCGTGACCATGATCGGATTCCACATCGATCACCGGCACTTCCTTACCGTCGCAGTCATGCAGCTTGCCGTCACTGAAGTAATCACCCTCACGCAGCGCAGCCAGGTCCTGATAACGCAACACCCGCTCGGCCGCTGCGGCAAACACCGATTGCTGATCCGAATTGCCGACGGTGAAATGGTTGAACACCAGGTTCAGCAAGATGGCCATGATCGCCGACGAGCTGATGCCTGAATGGAAAATAGTGGCGAACCAGCTTGGGAAATGATCGTAGAAGTTAGGTGCAGCGATCGGGATCATGCCGAAGCCGATGGACGTGGCGACGATGATCAGGTTGACGTTGTTACGGTAGTCGACCTTGGACAGAGTGCGAATGCCACTGGCGGCCACCGTACCGAACAATACGATGCCGGCGCCACCGAGAACGGAGGTCGGCACCGCGGCAATGACACGCCCCATGAATGGCAACAGGCCGAGAATGACCAGGAACAGCCCGCCGGTAGCTACCACAAAGCGGCTCTTGATGCCGGTCACCGCAACCAGGCCGACGTTCTGGGCGAATGCGCTCTGGGTGAAGGAGCCGAAGATCGGCGCAATCATGCTCGATAGCATGTCCGCCCGCAGACCATTGCCCAGGCGCTTGGAATCGACCTTGGTGCCAATGATTTCACCGACTGCCAGGATGTCCGCCGAGGTTTCCACCAGGGTCACCATGATCACGATGCACATCGACAGGATGGCGGCAAAGTGGAACGTCGGCATGCCGAAGTGGAGCGGCGCTGGAAATCCGAACATCGGCCCCTGACTGACACCGGAAAAGTCCGCCATGCCCAGAAACACCGCGATGAAGGTGCCGATGACCATGGCCAGCAGGATTGACAAACGCGAAATGCTCGCGCTGCCCAACTTGCTCAATAGCAGCACCAGCACCAGCGTCACCGCCGCCAGACCGATGTTGGCCATGCTGCCGAAGTCGGGAGAATGGCTGTTACCCCCCATGGCCCAGCGTGCGGCGACCGGCATCAACGTCAGGCCGATGGTGGTGATCACGATACCCGTGACCAACGGCGGGAAGAATTTGGTGATCCGTGAGAAGACCGGGGTAATCAGCAGGCCGATCAACGAGGCGGCAATGACCGCGCCAAGCACCGACTGAAAGCCACCCTCCCCGCCACTGCTGACGATTGCCACCATCGTGGCGACGCCCGAGAACGACACACCCTGCACCAGCGGCAACTGACATCCGAAAAACGGCAGACCCAGGGTTTGCAGCAACGTGGCCAGCCCCCCCGCAAACAATGAAGCAGCAATCAACAAACCAATGTCCGCCGGCGAGAGGCCGGCCGCCTGACCAATGATCAAAGGCACCGCGACGATACCACCGTACATCGTCAGAACATGTTGCAGGCCGTAAGCCATATTCGCGCCGACCCCGAGGTTTTCATCTTCGGGCCGTTGGTGTGAAACATGGGGCGTTTTCATGTTAGGGGGTTCCCTGGTTTTTGTTATGCGCACACTGTATTCAAGACTGAGGACAAATGTCCATAGAGTTGTATACAACTTAACGGTCAAGTTATGAACGGTCGTTCACGCAAGCCGCCTGCCAGTAACACGCACCTCTGCCTTAAACCTTGAAATACATCCTCCCGGGCCATTCTCCTGCGTCCGCTAGCCTTTTGAATTTGCGGCGACCACCGGTCGTGAGCCTCTCCTTCCATATACATATAAAGTATGCATAATGAAGCCATTCGAAATTCAGTACCACAAGGCAAAGAACGCAGCCAACAAACTCAAGCATCAAGGCATCAGCCTCGCTGAGACAGAGCCGGTTTTTTACGACGAACGCGCCCTGACCTTTCAGGATGATCGTCATGACGAGCAGCGCTGGATCACCCTCGGACAGGATGCCAAAGGTCGCTTGCTGGTCGTTGCATACACCTACCGTGACCCGAATTTCGTTCGAATCATTTCTGCGCGTCTCGCCAGTAAAAACGAGCGCCGTCAGTACCTGGAGGCTTGACCGATGAAAGATGAATACGACTTCAGCGATGCCCGCCGCGCAGCCGTTGCCCCCGGCAAAGGCAAGACCCGCATCACCATCATGCTCGATGATGCCGTCATCGAAGCGGCACGCGCGCTGGCAGAAAGCGAGGGCTATGGCTATCAGACCGCGATCAACCACACACTGCGCCGCGCATTGCTGAACGGCCATGGCGCATCCGCCGATAACCCTGACGCCTTGCATCTGAAAAAGTCGATCACGGCTTCGGAATTGAAGACCCTGGAGAAAAAGCTTTCTGAAGTCCTAAGGGAAATTCAACGCGTGATGAAGCCCGAGGCTCGCCCTTGAAAGTGATGCAAAAAGGGGCAGACCACTCCTTTTTGTGTGCATATCAAGTTGCCTATTGCTGCGCGATCAGTCGATCAAGTGTACGCACCAAGGCAGCGTGAACCGGCACACGAATGCCGAACTCATGTTCCAGCAAGGCAATCAACTCCTGCACATCGACTACCTGCCGGCGTTCGCTTTCGCACCCCACGCGATGGATCGCGAAACTGCCGTTATTGAGGGTACGTCGCCACCCTTCACCGGTGCGCGCCACCATCAACTGCCTGGCAAAGGACGACTCCGGATGGGTCGAGACGTACCAGTTGCCGACGGTGTAGTCGATGTCTTCCTGGCGTTGCAGATCGAAGATGTACATCGCGCGCCATTCATCAGCGACCCTTGCTCGCAGGGTGTAGCCATCGGCGTGCGGCTCGATGCGCCATGTTTCGTGAGGCGTAACCTGCTCGGCAGTGCTGTCGAGTATCAACGGCGCGGTGGGTACCATGCCACCGAAGCCGACATCGGTGATGTAGCGCACGCCGTCCAGTGTCACCAGGCTCAAGCGATGGGTACGCGCGGGCCAGGCGCCTTCGGGCTGGCCCATGACCACACGGCCGCTGATGCCACGGGCGTCGAAGCCCAACTCTTGCAGCAACGCCAGATACATATTGTTCAATTCGTAGCAATAACCGCCACGTCCTTCGTGCAGAACCTTGCGCTCCACCGATGGCAGATCGATCAGCACCGGCTCTCCCGACAGTGTGGTGAGGTTTTCAAACGGAAAAGCGCCGGTGTGACGCAATTGGAGTTGACGCAAGGTCTCCAGCGTCGGTGCAGGCGGCGAAGAAAATCCCAGGCGCTGCAGGTAAAGCGCACGATTGCTCAGGCGAGGCTCGCTCATCGTTCAGTCCTTGTGTAAGCGGCAGGCGAATCGCTCCGCCCAGGGCGGTCAGGTATAAAGGATCAATCACTCTGACCGACAATTGATTTAGCCAATCGCCCGACGCGAACATTCGACAACACCTGCGTCGAGAGGTCAGTGTACGGCGTCATGAACACTCCCCCCATCAGCTCGACCGAGAAGCCTGAACCTCATGGATACCCTGTTGCAAGGCAGCCGAATTACCCTGCGTCCATTGCAATACACCGATGCCGATGCCTTGGTACTTGCCGCCGCGGACGGTGAATTGTGGAACCTCACCGTGACCGTCGTGCCCTCGCCCACCACCGTCGACGCCTACCTCAAAAAAGCCCTCGATGGCCGCGATGCCGGTTCGGTACTGCCTTTCGCAATCGTGCTGAACGACACCGCCCAGGTCATCGGCTCGACCCGCCTGTGGAAGATCGACCGGCTCAACCGCAAGCTCGAAATTGGCAGTAGCTGGATTTCAGCACGCTGGCAGAAGACTTTCGTCAATACGCAGGCCAAGTACTTGTTACTGCGCTATGCCTTCGAGGAACTCGATTGCGTACGCGTGCAGTTCACCACCGACGAAAACAACCAGACATCACGCAAGGCCATCCTGCGGCTGGGGGCTCAGGAGGAAGGTGTCGTTCGTCACGAACGCATCATGCCCGACGGGCGCAAGCGCAATTCGGTGCGATTCAGCATCATTGACGACGAATGGCCGCAAGTACGGCAGCACCTGGAAAGCAGGCTGGCCGCATACAGGCTTCGCTGACACTGCAACTCATACGCAGACGAAGCAGCCGATGACGGAGCATCTTCGGCTGCCTGCCATAGCTTGAAACCTACATTTGCTTAATTGCCGGCGGGTTCCACTTGCCATTCAATGCTTCGGCTTTCGGCCCATACAGACGCATGGTCAGGTTGAACGGCCCCTTCGGTGCTGGTAGCCAATTGGCTTCGAGTTCCTTTCCGGGGCTCTCATTCTGGAAGTAGATATCCAGTGATCCGTCGGCATTGTTCTTGAACGGCATCCAGCTGCTGACGGCAAAGCGGTTGAGCCCGTTGCCGACCTGGAATCCTTCGGGGTCATACAAGGTGATCGACCAGAATGCATTCACCGGCGGATGTTGCCCCTTGTCGAAATGCAGCACGTATTTGTTCGCCCCCTCAAGCGCCTTGCCGTTCGCATCACCCAGGTTCAATGGATAGATCGCGTCCTCCGGCAGGTTGGCGCCGAGCCCCAGTTGCGCAATGATGGCCCGCTTGAGGTAATAGTTGCCATAGACGCCCATGGTGTCGGTGTTCATTGACCAGCCATTGACCACCCGCGCCAGGGTTTCCACTTTCCAGTTCATCAGCGCCTGTGCGTCCTGTGGAACGGTTTGCAACGCGGCTTTGATATCAGGATCGAGCGCATCCAGGCTGAACGATTTACCGGGTTCGATGCCGATTCGTTTCAACTGCGCCAGCATCGGTTGATCGGTACTGTGGGCCGGATGAATCTTGAGCAACTCGGCGGCATAGGCGAAGTAGCTGGCCGCCGACATCGTGTCGACCTGGATTTTCGGCGGCGTTTTCATATCCACGGTCGGGTCGATCTTGACGCTGACCGGCTCGGCGCCCTTGCCCAGGCGAGACAATGGCGTCACGGTGTAGCCGGCCTGAATCTTGTGCACAGCCGCGTAATCGGCCGCGCCATCGGTCTTGGTGCGACCGATGATCCACACATAGGGCGTAGGGGCCGGCAGATGATTCAGCCCGGCCGGCACGGTGCCAGTCCACCCAGGTGGCGTCACCAGAAATTGCGAAGCCTCGGTGCCCGTGGTGCGCCATCCCGGGGAGGCGAACACATCGCTCCACATGTCCAGCATCGGCAGCAAATAGAAACGTCCGGCCGTATCGGGTGCGGCAATCACCAGCGGCTCCTTGGTCAAGTCGAGCCAGGCGATGGAATACAGGGTGTCGAAATTCGATCGCACCACGCCTTTGAAATTCGCCGGCGGATATTCCGGCACACTCACGAACATGTTCATCGGGCCTTTACCGAACTCCTTTCCCGGTTCGATATTGGTGAACTGCTTGCGAGTGACGTCCATGGTCAGCAACGGATAGAAATACACGTAGGCATCAACGCCAATGGCGTGAGCCTCTTCGGCGGTGACTTTCGATTGCGCGTGACTGACCAGCGGAAAGATAGCGGAGGCTACGACGGTTAGAGCAGCGGCTGTCAATGCTTGGGTTAGCAACATGTCAGTGATCGTCCATGCAGTGGGGAGACCTGCCAGGTTCGGCAGAGCTAACGGAACTCTAGACGATCAAATGAATGAATTCTGACAGGCGGACGGCCGGTTGGCCGCGGTGTTGCAGAGGTGAAACACCAAAGCGCTTCAACGATCCGAACGCATCAGCGCTTCAACGGCGACGTCCATTGACAGAACGGCCGAACGATTACGACCCGAATGCTTGGCCTGATAGAGCGCTGCATCCGCGCGCTGGATGAACACCTCCATGCTGTCGCGCCCCGTCGGCACGAATGAGTAGCAGCCCAGGCTGACCGTGACATACCCGGTGGGCGAACCGCCGTGACCGATGTTCTTGTCGATGACGCTGCGGCGGATTTGTTCGGCAATGGTCATGGCACCGTGGATATCGGTGTCGGGCAACAACACCGCGAACTCTTCGCCGCCGTAGCGCACGGCCAGGTCGGCCTTGCGGTGGCAGCACCCTTTGACGGCGCGCGCCACCTCGGCCAGGCAGTGATCGCCTACCACATGACCATAAGTGTCGTTGTAGCGCTTGAAGTAATCGATATCGAGAATGATCAGGCTCAGCGGGCTCTGTTGGCGCGCACCGCGCCCGAACTCGATGTCCAGCGCACGCTCGAACAGCCTGCGATTGGCCAGCCCGGTCAGGCTGTCGTGCGTGGCGATCAGCTCCAGTGCCTGCTGGGCCTCGCGCAAATCCGCCTCGACCCGTTCGCCGACACGCACCTGGCGGATAAACACCCAACCAAACAGGCCGACACCGAGCATGACCAGCGCGACTATCACGCTGGAGCGACACGCCGTGTCGTACCAGCCCGCCAGGATCGAGTCCCGGGAAGTCGCCGCCGCGACCACCAGCGGATACGCCTCCAGTTGCCGATAACCATACAAACGGACAACACCGTCGATCATCGACGTAAACATCGCATCGCCTGAAGGCGCCTGAGGCAGGAACTTCTGAAAGATTTCACCGCGGGCCAATGAAGTGCCGATCTGGGCCTCGACAAAGGGACGCCGCGCCAGCAACGTTCCATCGGTCAGTCCCAGAAACATCGAACCGTTGTCATCGAGGCTGAAGCTTTTGAAGAACTGGTCGAAGTAGGACATCTTGATTCCGGCCAGCAGCACGCCCTGGAACTGGCCATTCTTGTCGTTCACCCGCTTGGAAACCGGAATGATCCATTCTCCGTTTTCGCGACTGCGAATCGCCGGGCCAATGTGCGCCACCGATGAGACATTCTGCTGGTGAAACTTGAAGTACTCTCGATCCGCCACGCCGGGACCACGGGGCAGATTTTCAAATGACGTCACGACCCACTGCCCTTTTTCGTCAAACAGCAGAATGCCGTGCAATTGCTCCAGCGCCTGTACGCGCCGGGCGAAGGTCTTCTGTAACCGTGGCCTCAAGGCAGGTCCGAAACCGTCAACCTGTATCCAGTCCACCAGACTGGTCAGCACCAGATCGGCCTTCATGAACGTGTCTTCGGCTTGCTGCGCCATCGCTCGCGTCAGGTTCGAGGAGGCGACCCTGGCCTGGTTCAAGTCCTGACGCCGGGATTGTTCCAGTTGCAGATACAGCAACGCACACAGGCACAGGCATACCGTGGCAATAAACAAAACCGCTGCCTTGCGCAGCGGTATGCGTGTCAATGCGACGCCAGGGGTCAGATGCGAGTCGTGAAGGCGTGTAGGCAAAAGCTCATCCTGAATGGGCAGGACATGAGCGCAAGCCCGGATCCTCGTGTTCGGATGCCAAGTTTACGGGTTTACAACCTGAAAATGGGAGCCATGCGCCCAGTGGCTGCCATTTGACCCACCCACTCACAAAACCAGCCTGGCCCGGCCCTCAGATCAATCGATCGACCTCTTCGAGCGTTACCCGGGGGACGAGATTCACCGGAATTCTTGAAGAGTTCGACAGGTTGTAAACACGAAAATCCTCGTTCATGACGCTTCTCGCCAGTATTTCGAATGACGGCAGGATTCGCGTATGGAAATGATCATCGAGCACACAGGGAGAAACAAACGATCCGGACTTCTCATAGAAGCGCCCCGCCAGTGGATCCAGATCGACCCCCACCAGAAACACCCTGGTAAACCCCACGTGATAGGCAAGCTGTAATGCGAGATAGGCTACCGTGCGAGCGTCGAAAAATCCGCGCTTGAGATTCCTGCTGAAACCCAGGGTTCTATTGCGACCATTGCCTAGCTTGCGGCACCTGACCAGGTCCTTATCGGTCTTGAGCAGGTCGCGCCAGCCGAGCTTCGGCGCCCGCCGCAGATAGTACAACTCACCCCGAGGCTTGAGCGTTGTATGCCAGACATGCCGCTCCCACAAGGCAACCCGCTTGCACAGGCGCATGGCCTCGGTAAAGAGCTCGGGTTGCTGTTGGGAAAAGCCCTGGTCGGTACAGACATAAAAGAACGGTGTGATACCTGTGCCGGCAAATTTCGAAATGGCGCCATTCATGGTGATCATAGGAACGTCTGCATACTTGTGCAGTGGAAAATCCCTGGCAGACGCCCCCGAGGCGATGATGAATACCGAGCCTTTCCTGATGTTGCGACACTCATCCAGGTCATGCACATCAAGTTGACCCGAGCTGAGCAACGGTTTTTCTTGCGCAACATCCATCGGTGAGTTCCCTTTCCGTGTTAATCGATCATCTGTGACCTGCTTTCAATCCGATAGTTTTCATCGGGCATGAGACGGTCACTCGCCTTGGCCGGACAGCACCAGCGCTGACTCCGCCCGCGGCAACGCCAATGCCGGCAGTTTTGAAGGCAGGTTCAACTGTTGCAGTACCGGTGAATCGTAGCCGTAGACATCGGGCTTGAACGTGACCCGCCCCTCCTTGCTCAGGTCGACTGTCCAATAAGCCAGCAGCACCGGTATCTTGACCGGAAGCCTGATGTTTTCGGTCTTGCCATTGGCCAATTGCTTTTGTATGCCCTCGCTGTTCCAGCGCACCGGATCGTTGAATAATAGCTCGACCAGCTGCAATGGGTTCTCTACCCGAATGCAGCCCGAACTGGTGGTGCGCACAGACTTGGCGAACAGCTCGCGGTGGGGCGTGTCATGCAGATAAATCGAATAGTCATTGGGAAAACGAATGGCGACCTGCCCCAATGAGTTATCGGGCCCCGCGTCCTGGCGTAACGTGATACCGCGCGCGTTGTACCAGTCGATGGTGGATGGATCGAGCACATTGCCGTTGCGGTCAAGGGCCCTGATCCGGTTGGCCGCCAGGTAGCCCGGATCCTGCTGGATCTTGGGCAGCATATCTTTCACCAGAATCGTCGGCGGCACTGTCCAGGTGGGATTGAAGGTCACATAGGTAATCTCGGACTGAAACACAGGTGTACTGCGAATCGGCTTGCCGACCTGTACCCGGGAGCGCCAGATCGGTTGTCCGTCGCGGTACAAGGCCACCTTGTAGCCGGCAATATCAACCACGACAAAAGTGCCCCGAAGCTTGTAAAGCAGCCAGCGTGCCCGCTCCATGTTCACCCGGACCTGATCGATTCTGGCCTCCACGGGCACGTTCAGCGATGCCAATGTCGCCGCACCTGCAACACCATCGGCATCCAGGTACTGCTCGACCTGAAACTTCTTCACCGCCGCAATCATGCTGGCGTCGTAATCGGTGCGTTGGGGCTTTTGCGCAACGAGATAACCGGCGGCGACCAAACGGGCACGCAGTTGCGCAACCGCGGCGCCGGTCATTCCGGGCTTGAGCGACTGCCCTTCGGCAATCTTCGGCCAGCCACCGGCATCACGAATCTTGCGCAACTGCGTCAGCGCCTCTCGCAAACTGCGGTAAACCGCTTCCTGTGGCGGGGCTTGAGCGAACGCCCGCGCCACGTCGTGATCATCGAGCGCGACAAAGAAACTGTTCACGTCTTCGCGAGGATCCACACCCGGCGGATCGAAGTTCCAGTGAAAATCCAGTCGGGACGGATCAACCTTCCCCCGCCGCAATTGCAACAGCGCAGTGATGTAGGTCCTGGTCAGCGCGATATCGAAGGCCGCTGATTGCGTGGGTGTCGGTGCGGTGACCTGCATGGTCAGTTGCGCCTGGGCCAGTTCGGTAATCCGGAAGTCTGCCGGAACCAGGCCATCGTTCTCGGTGTTTTTCAGGCTATCAAGCAACTGGGTGACGTCGCGCCCGTTGGTCCAGGCGGCGCGGTAATTGCGGTGCGAATAAAAGTCCAGGACGACGCGGTTGATATCCGCCCGCTGATGCTTGCGTGAAGTCAGCAGCGGAGGAAAGGCCGATTGCAAGGGTTCGAGCACCGCTTGAATCGCCTGACCGACGACATCGTCAGGCGCGGCGGAGAATACGCTCGTTGGCGCAGATACCGGCACGATCGAAGAAGTTTCACCTTGCGCGATGCCGCTGATCAGAAAGACCATAAAAAGCGCGGGGCTTATGACGAATAACCTTGTTAATTGCACCATGGATAATCCTTAATCTCCCGCAAATCAAAAGGCTAGCGTCCAACTCGCTGCTAGACTCGATATATTCCTGATGAGACTTACCTTATGCCGGCACACCGCATTGGCTTTCTGCTCACAGCCCTGCTGTTGACGTCGGCCTTCATTCCTTCAGCCTACGCCGATTCGCTTGAAGTCGCGCTGGCCAAAGCCGCCCCGAATGCCAATGCCAAGGTCATTGCCCTGGCGGTACGCGCCAGCCAGTGTACCCGTGCCCAAGGTGCTGCACCGGCACAGAGACTAGCAGTGATCGATTATTCCCTGCCCTCCACCGAACAACGGTTGTGGGTGTTCGACCTGAAAAAACGCAAATTGCTGTTCCACGAGCTCGTCGCCCACGGCCGCAACAGTGGCGAAAACATGGCTACCTGGTTCTCCAACCAGAACGAAAGCTACGCCACCAGCCTTGGCCTGTTCCGCACGCAGGAAAGCTACAGTGGCCAGAATGGCTATTCATTGCGCATGGAGGGCCTGGAGCCAGGCTTCAACGATAACGCCTACGACCGGGCAATCGTCATCCATGGCGCACCCTATGTCAGCCCCGTCCTGGCGCGTGCCAACGGCCGTATCGGCAGAAGCCTGGGCTGTCCGGCAGTCAGGCCGGCGATTGCGCATCGCCTGATCGACTCGATGAAGGATGGACAGTTGTTGTTTTCCTACTATCCGGATCAGCGCTGGTTGAAGTCGTCTTCGTATATCAATTGCGGGAGCGGCACAGTGGCATCGAGGGAGAAATCCACTTCGCGTCAATAAGTCCGGCGTTTACAGGCCGTTGGTGATCGATGCCCGTGAGCCGGAACCTTTTCAGAACGACCGCAATTACGCAGTGATGCTCAGCGGCTGGACCGACGAGAACCCGCTCAGCCTCATGAAAACGCTGAAAAAGCAGTCCGATGACTGCAACGGCAATAAGTGCACCGTGGCGGACTTCATCCTGAACCGGCACATTCAGCCCCAGTGAGAAGCACCTCCGGTTTTCGCTATCCGGAGGTGGTTCTGAACAGGCTCGACCTGACACTGCGTCAGATGCTGCCCGCGACGCATCAAGCCAGGTGCAAACAGTGGAAGTCACTCCACCGTTTTGTCATCGATCAATCGTCATGCAGCAAGCCCGAACTGTACTCGCCGTAACTGCTGCCCAGCGCACTGCCATGGAAATTCAGCTTGTTGGGGTTATTGCCAGTGACAGGGCCGAATCCACTGGACGGCTGGCACTCCGGCGAATCACAGCGATGAGTGCCCACTCCCGAACAGGCGCTCAACAGCAAGGCAGCGGCGACCAGCGTTACTTTGACGACGTTTGAGTTCATTTTTCTTTTTCCTGTGCAGTGGTGACACGGTGATTCGACCTTGAACCACATATTGAACCTCAGGCCCGTGCGCCATCATGAAATTTTTCCGGATGACAGCATGGGTTCAGGTCCCCATATGTTTCCTTCCACCGGTCCCCCGGAAACCTGCACCAGCCTTTTCGCATCAGCTCCCGAAACGCTGCGGTGATATCCGGCCCGCGTCCGTTGACAGGAAAAAGTTGGACTATCTTGTCTGCAGCCTACTTTTCATTCGGTACCCCTGAAGAAAGGATGCCTCATGAACCGTTTCCCGAACCGTCACCGCCTGTTTGCACTGAGTTTCATTGCAGCTCTGGCCGCTGCTTCCATGTCCGCAACCAGTCACGCCGCTGACGCCACCGTCGCCGGCCCGGTAGCCAATACCAAAGTGACCGAACCCTACGTGCGGATGATGGCGCGCGAAGCGTATTTCTGGGCTTGGCCAATGGCGAACATTTTCAACCGTCGCCAGGCCTTCAAGGACCTCCCCGAACCCGGCTTGATGGGCGGCATCGTTCCGGTGGCGCCGCTCAATCGCCTGTCGATGCTCAGCGACTACATCGACCCGGCGGAGCGATTGGTGGCCTGCCCGAACCAGGATGTGGTGTACGGCGCCGGCAGCATCGCTCTAGACCTGGAACCAGTGGTATTGCAAGTGCCGGATTTCGGTAGCCGCTTCTGGGTCTACCAGGTGGTGGACCTGCGCTCCGACAGCTTTGCCGAACTGGGCAAGATGTACGGCACGAAACCCGGCTTTTACCTGTTGGTGGGCCCGGACTGGAACGGCAAGGTTCCGGCGAGCATCACCCAGGTCTTTCGTGCACGAACCCATACAGGCTTTGTGATTCCCCGGGTCTTTCAGGATGACACCGCTGCCGATCGCAGTGCCGTGCAATCGGCGCTGGCCGGCATCGACATGTACCCGCTGTCGCAGTACGACGGCAAGGTCAAACGGCGGGAGTGGGCAAAACTGCCGAAATTCCCGGCGCAGGTACAAGGCAGCGGCGAAACCAAATGGGTAGTGCCGGATAAATTCTTCGACGAACTGCCGGCGCTGCTCAAGGATGCCAAGCCTTTGCCTGGCGAAGAGGCGCGCTACGCGCAAATGGCTGCCTTGAGCGCTATCGCCAAGTCTGATCCGCAACTCAAGGCGGCAATGATCGATGAAGCGAAAAAAGCCGACAGCGAAGTGATCGATCCGCTGCTGCAGTTCCGCAACTATGGCCTGCAACTGCCCAACCACTGGAGCACCATCAGCAATGGCGCGGCATTTGGCACCGACTATTTCAGTCGCACCGCCGTGGCGCGTTCGAACATCTTCGTCAATCAGCAGAAAGAGACCAAATACTTCTACCAGGATCTGGACCAGACCGGCGCTCGCCTCAATGGCCAGAACGGCTACAGCGTCACCTTCGCCAAAGGGCAGCTTCCGCCGGTCAAGGGCTTCTGGTCGCTGACGCTGTACAACGAACAGCACTTCTTCGCCCCCAATGACCTCAAGCGCTTCTCGACCGGCACCAAGAACAAGGCATTGCAAGCCAACGCCGACGGCTCGCTGACGATTTACGTGCAAAGAGAATCTCCCGGCAAGGAGAAGGAAAGCAATTGGCTGCCGGCACCCAAAGATGCCGATTTCTCACTCTACATCCGCGCCTACTGGCCCGAGCCTGCGGCGTTGAATGGCGATTGGGTGCCGCCTGCCGTTGTGAAAGCCAACTGACCGTAACCGGATGCTCGAAATGAAAACATCAGGCAAAGCACTGACTGCACTGTCTCTGGCTGTTTCGATCAGCCTCAACGTCCATGCCGCTACACACTACGAACAACTGGCCGACCTGCCCTTCGCCGGGGGATATCCCACCTGGGAAGGCGTGGCGCAACTCAAGGATGAACTGCTGTTCCAGCGCGCCGTGCAGTCGTATATCTGGGCACTGCCCGCGTTGAATATGTATGCCATGAAAGAAGGCTCCGAGAAGACCTTCGGTGCAGGCTACAACGTGCTGCCGATCTGGAAAGACCGGCTCAACGCCAGGACAAAGGTCACCACCCCCAACTCCGACGTGATCTACGCCATGGGTTATCTGGACCTGAAGCAGGACGGCCCGATGGTGCTCGAAGTCCCGCCGGGCTTGCAGGGCATTCTCGATGACTTCTTCCAGCGGCCGATCTGCTCCGAAGGCTCCATTGACGGTCGCCAGTGGTGTGGCGATGTCGGACTACCTGGCCCCGACAAAGGCAAAGGCGCCAAATACCTGGTACTGCCACCGGACTACAAGGGCGATGTACCACCGGGCTACCTGACTTATCGCTCACGCACCTACGGTGTATTCGTGTTCTGGCGCGGTTTCTTCCAGGATCCCAAGCAGTTGGAACAGCCGGTGAAGGTCATGGAACAGACGCGCATCTACCCGCTGGGCAAACAGGCCACGGCCAAAGCGATGGAGTTCCCCAACGCCTCGAAGACGCCCGTTAACATGCTCTATCCAACCGATGGCAGCGCATTCGACATGCTTTGGCGATTCATCGATCACGAATATGTCGACCCTCAGGACATGGAAATGCGCGGCATGGTCGCCGCATTGGGCATCGTCAAAGGCAAGCCATTCAATCCCGATGCCGCCGCTCGCGAACTGCTCGACAAGGCGGCGAAAACCGCCAGCAAGATCGGCCACGTCGTTGCCTACACCCCGCAAACCATCGAAGCCGGTGGCACCTGGTACCCCGATCGAAAATGGCTGAACGTGTTCCCCGGCAATGCGACATTCACGGCCGACACCTTCAACTTCATCGACCCGCGCACCGGCTTCTTCACCAACGCCTACTCCGCCAGCCCCGGCATGGCGGCCAACATGGAAAACGTCGGTGCCAAATACCCGGTCACCTTCGTCGATGCCAGCGGCCAATTCCTCTCCGGCAGCAACAGCTACACACTCCACCTGCCCAAAGGCATCCCGGCGGCCCTGTTCTGGTCAGTCACCGCCTATGACTCGATCACAGCCTCCGGCCTGGACAATGGCCAACCATTCCCGTCGCTCAATACCATGGACAAACCGGCCACCAACCCCGACGGCTCGATTGACGTGCACTTCGGCCCGAGCTCGCCGGGCACCGGGAAAAACTGGATCAAGACCGTGCCGGGGGAAGGTTTCTTTGTGATTTTGCGTTTGTATGGTCCGACTAAGGCGTTCTATGAGAAAACCTGGAAGCCTGGGGATTTGGATAAGCAGTAGTGAGTGGGGCTTGACCGACAAAGCAAACCGTCGCGAATAACCTCGCGTCGAGTGATTTCGACGCGAGATGAGGGATATCTCCTTCATTTGCACGACACCTTCAACTGATTAAATGATGATGAGGCGGGGTGAAACCGCAGCAAGCTCATTGATCCTCAGCGCAAAGCCCAATCTTGATAAACGCTCTCACCTCCCAGCCTCACCGATTCCAGACTCCCCATGTCCGTAGCCAACGCTACACCTGCTCCGCCCTACCGCCGATTTCCGTCGCGCCCATGATGGATTGGCCGCACTGGTCGCTCCCGCCTGATAAGTAAGGGCTCACAGGACGCCGTTAATTTTCCTGTACCACTTTCGTACCAATATTTTCCTCCCTGCTCCAGCCTCGTTCCGCCTGCCACCTTCTCTGTAGCAAAAATTAAGCAATCTGTTTCGGCTCCAATCACCAGCACTGTCGCTGCTATGCTTGAGCTCTTTCGAAAGGAGTCGGCAACAACAACCAGCGAATATTCACTGGCGGATGTGCTGGAAAGGACTTATCAAAATCAACTAGCCCTGGATGCGGCCGTGATGGAGATGACTCAGAGGGATGAGCGGCAAAACGCTGCGGAAGGGGCGTTTTGTCCCATTGGCGCAAAAGCGCAGGCTATATCAAGCAGGTCTCGCTCGCCTCTAATAACTGAACACTGGTTAAAAGCTAGTAAAATGAGCCTTTCGGTAGGCGAAATAATAATTAAGGCAGGACCCTCACATGGATTTAGATCAGTTTTTACAGGCACCCCGCGAAAGTCTAAATATCGAACTGAAAGCCTGGATTGATCCCTTGACGCAAGATGGAAAAGCAAAGATTGTCAAAGCTGCAATTGCCTTGAGAAACTTCGATGGCGGCTACCTAGGAATTGGAATTTCTAACGAAGGAATCCCCTTAACCTCAGAGTCTCCTGAAAACCTGGATGAGCAGTTCCATCAGGATACAATCCAGGCACTTATAACAAAACACTCATCAGAGCCTTTTGAAATAACAGTTCAATTCGGAAACTTCCAAGGAGTTCGCTTTCCATTTATTGTTATTCCTTCGGGAGTACGCACACCTGTTGCAACAAAATGCCGTTTGCAAGACCTGAATTCACCGCCACAAGACTTGGTAAAACAAGACACTGTGTATGTTCGCACTCTGCTTGCAAATAATACGCCCAGTACCGCCGCCGCACGTTTTAGTGATTGGCCACAAATAATGAACGTCTGTTTCGAAAATCGGGAAGCGGACATCGGAAACTTCGTCAGACGCCACCTTACGGGGTTAGATATCCCTAGCCTGCTCGCACATTTCGGAAATCAGTCGATCGAGCCTGAAACAGCGGTTATTGACGCCTTCATGAACCAATGCCGTCAAAGATTTTTGGATGCTCCGAAAGCTGATAATGCGCGGGAACTAGGTAATGGACGTTTTGAGGTGGCATTCGTCATCAACAGTACACAAGAGCGGGGAGCGGTACGAGCAGACGACAATTTCTTGAATTCTTTTATTTACGCCAATCCTCATCACTCAGGCTGGCCTCTATGGATGGATACCCGTGGTTTCCAGCAAAGCACTGATAGGCCTAGAGTCCGTACAAATGGCTGGGAGACTTTAATCGAAGACTATGTTGGAAATTTCATCCGACCACATTTGGATTATTGGAGAGTTGAACCTCCAGGAAGCTTCTACCATATTCGCCTTCTATGGGAGGATGCGATTGCTATTTCGAAAGGCACCCCCCCAAACTCATACTTCGGCATGGACATTGCCATAATAAATGTAGCGGAAGCTATTGCTGTTGCGATTTCGTTCGCAAAATCCATGGGTTTCGAGGGTGACAAAACGAATCTAGAGTTCGCTTTCCGTTGGAGCGGGCTGGCAGATCGCATCATGACGTCTTACGACTTTAGGCGACATATCAGCCCTGGTAAAATTTGCGGCGACAACGAGATTACGAGCCATACAAACATCCCTTTAGATATTGCACATTCTTCAATACCTTCATTAGTCCCCGACATAGTAGGCGAACTATTTAGCGCTTTTAACGGGGCCGCTTTTTCGAAAAATATTATCGAAGAAGTTGCTAGCGAACAACTGCAAAAGAAATACTAAAACAGAAAATCGTTTCGACGAATCAATATAGCTTCTAGCTGCTACAGTCCCCCGACCACAGCATCAACGGCCCTTCTGACACAACTCGTTATCAGCTTCCCAAGCTGATAACGAGGGTTCGATTCCCTTCACCCGCTCCACTATTTTCAAGGCTTCCAGCGGTATCAGGTCCACGCGACACAGAACTGGTGACAGTTTTGGTGACAGTTACTGAAATCCTGGGAGTGTTTGTGCCGCAGCGTGCATGCACAACATCTGATGGACCTTTGCCAGCGCCCACCCCCTAGGTGCTTTCGGCTTTTCATGTTGACCCACGGGAAAGAGGTTAGGAAGGTTAGTTTTTTGCTAATCGCTCTGAAAGCCTTGTCATTCGCGGCTTTGCGGCCCATGCCATGGGTTAGCTTTAGGGTTATGAGAGGTAATTTCCTAACCTTTATAACTGTTAAAAAATCAAAAAATAAAATCTTTATAAATCAGTAGCTTGCGATTTACTAACCTTCAAACTAACCATAACTAACCTCCCAAAGTTAGCCCTCAACCCCAGTAAACACGGGGCCTGCATACCCCTTCCCACCTCATTTCTAAAAACTAACCCTTTTCCCGAGCCACCTCTCAGAATCGCCCCAGACTGCGCTCCAGCCGACGTATCAAAACAGCCGCCTTGTGCAGGGGTTCGCAGGTTTTTTGCTCTCCAAAAATGTCACAGCAAGCCCAGCCTGGCCCGCGTCACAGTACCTGCAGGGAGTGCAGAAAAAACGACACATTTAGCCCGCAGGCGTGGCGGGGGGACGACGGCGCGCGCCAGGTGTAGCTGTAGCACGGCAGTCCCACCACGCACATCCAACGCACCAACATGGTTCGCATCGCTCCCCCCTTCACCAACCGCCCCACGCAGTCGATCACAACCGAGCTCAAGTTCAGCACTGATCCACGCTTCTCAGAGCTGAAGGCGGCCGACAGCGCGACCCGAAACCTCATAAGGAAATGCTGGGTGTAACCACGCAAGCGTCTATTTAGAGTGAATTACCTCGCTGACCGCGGAATTCGCTTCATCGGTTAGCGGGATTGGGACTGGTAACGGACGCCTCAGCCTCCGGTCATCCCAGTCGCCTGTGAACTTACAAAACAGTGAAATTTCAAAATCTATAAAAATTGAAATGCATCAAATGCGGATGTATGCTCCATTTCAAATTTGAGGAAAATTGAAATCATGATCAAGTCACCGCCAAAAACGATCCAGAATCCGTTCGGCCGTGTCATCAAGGAGCACAGTGATCAGATTGGAGCCTATCTGGAGGTAGGTCAGATCTTGGACGGCCAAGGCCGCTATCTGCCTTTCGATAAGCTGCGCTTTCGTTTTCCAAAGGAGCTGGACCCGGCACTAGCTTGGTCAGTAGTAAAATTCGCGCGGAACAAACAACTGGCGCCAGTGATTTCCCTTGGAGAACCACCACAGTTGTGTTCATTTATCTACACTCCAGCAATGCACATCGCAGTATCGGCTTGTGACCAAAATACAACGACCGCAGCGTTAGAGTGGATGTGCTCAAAAATTGGAGAGTCCAAGCAGCTGCAATACTTGCTGAACGACTTGGTTGAGGATGAAGCTATTAGCAGCAGCCAACTTGAGGGTGCTGCTACTACCACCAAAGTTGCCAAGGACCTGTTGGGCAGAAAACGCGGCCCGAGGACTCCAGATGAAAAAATGATCATTGGCAACTTCAAGATGATGCAGCACGCCTGGGAATGCAGGGATAAAGATTTATCGCATAAATTAATTACCGACCTGCACCAAGTCGGAGTAGAGGGGATCGACGATGAGCGTTACTATCCGGGCGTATTCCGCAACAATGATAACGTGGTTGTAGAAGACGGCGATGGTCACACCGTCCATCAGCCCCCTCCGGCAGAACACTTAGAGGAACGATTACAAAAAGTAATTGATTGGGTTAACACTAATCATACAGATATAAACAATCAGAACTATATACACCCTATGATAAAAGCAATAATCTTGCATTTTATCGTAGGTTACGAGCACCCATTTCATGACGGAAACGGTCGGGTGGCAAGATCATTATTCTATTGGTACTTGTTTAAAAAAGGTTTCGGCGGGTTCCGATACATTGCAATCAGCACACTTTTGAAGATAGCACCTATAAAATACGGAAAGAGCTATCTGTATACTGAAACTGATGAAATGGACTTGACGTATTTTATCGACTATCAGTGCCGAGTAATTGCTAGGGCAATTAGACAATTCAAGAAAAACTATGACAACGCTGTTGCGTCTATCGACGCCTTCAACACGTTCCTGTACGAGTCCGGATTATTTGGCAAATTATCAGAAAAGCAACGTGTAGTTTTTAACGTTGCCAGATCTGGAAATAATAGATTTTTCACCGTTAATAACGTTAAAGAGAATTTAAACTGCGCGTACAACACAGCCGCGACAGTGCTGAACGGGCTCGTAGAGTTGAAATTATTTAAAAAAGCCAAACAAGGCAACGAATGGGTCTATTCAATGATTGAGCCTAAGCAAATCCTAAAAGCTTGGACATGAATAGACAAAACAACAAGCATCCACGTCGATGTTTGAAAATTTTCCGAATTTGATCAGAAAAAATTTCAGTTCAGCACTGACGTTCAAACTGCATTAATAGCATATGCCGTAAACATCGCCAGACACGATGAAGAAGGCAAGCAGCAACATGACTACACAGGAACGGGCCTATTTATCCACATAGATGATGCTTTTTAGCTGCAGAGCGGATTCCCAACGGTCTTTCTGCTCATGAGGCAGCGTGTCAGTTTTATGGAGGCTGTAAGGGTGAAGCATGGCCTCGATGGGCCATGCGTTCCTAAGCCAGTAAGCCGAGGAGCGGTAAAGCTGGCCGGATATTGGTCGCTACGGGTTGAGCAAACCTGAAGAGCCTGGGGTTTCTTCAAACGGTTGGAATCTCACCACCTCCTCCCCCACCCATTCGTTGACCTGTATCAGGCGTGCCTGGATCGGCTCCAGCTCGTTCATCGCCCAGATCTGCGCCGCTTCCTTGATCGAGCCGAAGCCGCCGGCGTTCTGCGGAACGATGCCCATCAATTGAGGGGGGATGCGCAGCGCAGCGAGCATGTCGTCGCGGCTGATGTTTTTGATTGAACCGAATTCATCCTTCGCCGCCACCTCGCTGACGGGGATCAGCTGGATGCCGTCCTTCTTACCGCCCGGGGCATACATGAACAAGTTTCGGAAATTACCCGGGCCCTTTGCGGACTTCAACGCACTGCGCAACGCGGCAACATCCGTCTCGTTCTGAGCGGTGTCGGTCATGTACATGATGAACCCGGCGTGGCTACCGTTGTTGTAGTACTTGCGCCGGAACAAGGTTGCAGACTCGTTGAGCAGCGCGCTCTGCAGCGCCGGTAGCCATTCCGGAAGGCCGTAGATCTCCTGGTTAATATCTGCCTCACGCTGGTGGTAAACCGTCCCGCGCTTGAATTCATACTCGTCTCGCCAGCCGCGCACCTGATAATAGGTTTCGAGATCCTCACCGCGCCGCATGTACTTGCCCAGGGCGGGCTGCAGGCCCAACGTACTGCGCAGCATGTTGTCGCGCCTTTCCAGATAACCGTTGCCGCACCAAAGGAAATCCAGGACGAATTGCTCAAAGGTCTGCCGCGACAGCAACTTGTGGGGAATAAAGGTGCGGGCCAGCATGTTGCGCTTGAAATTTAACCCTGATTGCAGGAATACGCTGGCCCGAGAAGACTTGGCCAGCCCATCAAAGGACATCGGTGGCTCGTACCAACGACCATTCAACCAGCACTCCAGATAGTCGAGAATCCCGCGCTCATCGAGAACCGGCGTGGGGTCTCCGAAGGTGAAGGCCTCCATCTTGCCACCTATTGCCGGCTGCACCTGTCCCTCGGCCGCAGCCGGGGGGGAGGTGGACAATTGCGTGGTTTCGCTGCGGCTGTTGCTCATCAGTAGATCTCCATGAAGCCGGTGTTCGTTGAGGTTTGGCCCTCAAGCGGTTCGTTCTGCAGTGCGTGGAATAGCGCCCAAGCCAAGTCGGCGTGGCCGGTTTCGTCGTTGCGCCCAGCGGTATAGGTAAACTGCCGACCGCTGGCGGTGATGGTTTTTCGGATGGCCATCAGCGACTGGGCCATGTCGGTCCAACCTGCGTCGAACTCGAGCCGCCCTTTGTGAATCACGTCGTAGGCCTTGAGCACCAGGCGGGTTTTCACCTCCGGCGAATAGCTGAAGGTCACCACGTTCGGGAAAAATTGGCGCACCAGCTGCGCCACGCCCGAGCCCATGCCGGTGATGTCGATGCCGATGTAGGTCACCCAGTAACGCATCGTCACTTGGCGAATGGATTCGGCTTGCGCGGCAAAGTCCATACCGCGGAACTGATGCCGCTCAAGCACGCGGAATTTCCCTCCCGGAACCATGGGCGGGGCCACCACGACCAAGCCGGAACTGTCGCCGGTTTCGGCCGGGTCATAGCCCACCCAGACCTGACGATCAGCAAACGGTCGCGCGGCGAAAGGCTTGTAGTCCTCGGACCACTCCACCCAGCTGTCCACCATGCACGGCTGCAACACATTGAGCGGGAAGATGCTCGCGCCGTCGTCGACGAACTGGCACATCAGCAGGTTGGCGAAAGCGTCGGCGTTGTACTCCAGGCGCAGCTCCTCGAGGTCGAACAAATCACAACCACGCTGCTCGGCATCCAGGATGGTGACGATCTGCCGCCAAATGCGGTCCTCGCACAAACGCCCCTGCTGCAGAGCGTCGTGGGATACGTCCAATGTCAGCCGTTGAGCGGCTGGTTTGCCCTTGTTGAAGCGCTCGCCGGTCCAGAACGTGTAGGCCTCATGAGCCATGCTCGATGGCGTCGAAAAGTAGGTGCGCCGATATTGTTTCTGCATCGCCATGCCGCTGGCGACCTTGTTCAGCTCGTTGAACTTGAACGTCCAGAAGAATTCGTCGAAGTAGAAATTGCCGTGATAGCCCTGGGCGGTGCGCGCATTGGTGCCGAGGAAATGCAACTCGGCGCCGTTGCCCAGGATGATCGGGTCGCCGGTCAGCTCGACGCCGCACACCTCACGGGCGAACCCCTGGATGTAGGCCTTGAAAATGTGAGCCTGGTTCTTCGAGGCCGACAGAAAAATCTGATTACGACCGGTAACCAGGGCATCAATCAGCGCCTCACGGGCGAAATAGTAGGTTGCACCAATCTGCCGGCTTTTCAGGATGGCCCTGGTGCGCTGATTGCTGGCCCGGTACCAGTCCAGCTGATAGCCAAAACAGCCTTCCTTGAAAGCCTCAGTCAGCAGCTCGATCTGTGCTTCATCGAACTCGTTACGTGCAGCCTTCTTCTTCGGCCCCTCGTTGCGCTTGGCCAGGTTCGGGTTGAGTTCCGTCTCGGTACCGCCGCTTTTGTATCGCTCGATCCGGGCCTGGCGCTCCAATTGACGGTGCAAAAGGTCAATCTCTTTGAAGTCCCCACCCGTCTTCCCTTCCTTGAGAATCAGCTGCACCAAGCGGGCCTCCAGCGCCCCGCCAATACGCTCGACGTTGTCGGCACGGTCCCACTCATCGCGGGCCTTCCAGGCATGCACAGTCTTTTCTTTCTCGCCCAGCATTTCGGAAATCGCACAGATGCGCAGGCCGGTCCAATACAGGAATTTGGCCTGGCGGCGGTTGTCACGGACGGGGGTGGCTTCGGCTGTAGTCATGGCGGCGATGCTGCCGCCGCGCGCGCGTGAAGGCGTAGTGTTCAGGCCTGTAAGGCCCGGGAGTACAAGTGCGGGCGATTGCCCGTCACGCTGCCACTGCCGACGATGCACCTCAATGCAACTGCACCCAGCAGCACCGCTTTGAGGACTCGCTCAATGAAAAAATTCCGCTCCAAATGGTTCCGCGTCGCCGTCGAAGGCGCCACCACCGATGGCCGCCAAATCGAACGTCAATGGCTGATCGATGCGGCTGAAACCTACAACCCGAACACCTACGGCGCCCGGATCTGGGTGGAGCATTTCCGCAGCGTTCTGCCTGACAGCCCTTTCCGAGCCTACGGCGACGTGCTGGCCGCGAAAACCGAAGAAGTCGAAGTCAACGGCGTGAACAAGCTGGCGCTGTTCGTACAAATCGAGCCGACCGCCGACTTGATCAGCATGAACAAGGCCCGTCAGAAGCTGTACACCAGCATCGAGATCAATCCGAAGTTTGCCGACACTGGTCGCGCTTACCTGGACGGTCTGGCCGTTACCGATTCGCCGGCCAGCCTGGGCACCGAAATGCTCACTTTCAGCGCCCAAAACCCGGACGCGTCGCCGCTGAAGTCTCGCAAAAGCAAACCGGACAACTTGTTCTCCGAACTGGTGGAAGCTCAGCTGGAGTTCGAAGAAGTCGTCGAAACGCCCAGCAAAATTGAAGGCCTGTTCAGTCGTGTTACCGAGCTGTTGGGCAAGAGCAAGGACAAGGCCAGCAAGGACAATGTCCAGTTCGCTGAGTTGAACGATGCGGTTGAGGCCCTGGCAGACCACGCATCCGAACAAGCGACGGCCTTCACCAAAGTACAGGCCTCGCACCAGGACCTGCTGACCAAGCACGAAAAGCTCAGCACCGACTTTTCGGAACTGCTGGAGCGACTCGGAAAAACCCAAGACCACAGCCAGACCTCCCGTCCGCCAGCCACCGGCGGCGACGGCAATGTCTTGACAGCCTACTGACCCACGCGGGCGCCCTATTCGCTCAATTCGGAGAACACCATGCGCAACGAAACACGTCTTGCCTTCAACGGCTTCACCAAGCAGGTCGCCGCACTCAATTCGGTCGGCTCCGCGTCGGAAAAATTCACCGTCACGCCGTCAGTTCAGCAGAAGCTGGAAACCGCGATTCAGGAGTCCAGTGGCTTCCTGGCACAAATCAACGTTCTCGGCGTGGACGAACAGGAAGGCGAATCCATCATTCTGGGCGTCGGCTCGACCATTGCCGGCCGCACCAACACCAGCCAGACTGCGCGCTCCCCGCGTGATGTCAGCTCGCTTAACAACGACACCTACAGTTGCAAGAAGACCGACTTCGACACTGCCGTGCCCTATCAACTGCTCGATGCCTGGGCAAAGTTTCCGGACTTCCAAGCACGCCTGTCGGGTGCCATCGTTCAGCGCCAGGCACTGGACCGGATCATGATCGGCTTCAACGGCACCAGTGCTGCCGCATCGACTGATCGCACCGCCCATCCTCTACTGCAGGACGTGAACGTCGGCTGGCTGGAGAAGTACCGCACCAAGGCCCCGGCCCGCGTGCTGAGCAGCGGCAAGGTTGCTGGCAAGATCACCATTGGCCCTAACGGTGACTACAAAACTCTCGACGGCCTGGTCTATGACGCTATCCAGTTGCTGGACCCATGGCACCGCAAACATCCTGACTTGGTTGTCCTGGTTGACCGCAACCTGCTGCACGCCAAGTTCCTGGCCAACATCGAAGGTGCTGCCAACAACGAAAACGAACTGGCTGCCGCACGGATTATCGCCAATGGCACGCTGGGCGGTTTGCCGATCGTCGACGCGCCGTTCTTCATCGATGGCGGCATTCTGATCACCACGCTGAAAAACCTGTCGATTTACTTCCAGATCAGCGGCCGTCGTCGTCTGACCAAGGACGAACCGGAGCGCGATCGCATCGCCGACTACCAGTCCTCGAACGACGCCTACGTGATCGAGGACTTCGGTCTGGGCGCCCTGGTCGAAAACATCGAAGAGGCTGAATAAGCCATGGCCCTCTCTCTTGCCCAACGTCACCAGCGCCGCGTGCTTGCGGCGCAGGAGGCCGCTGCCACTACCCCGGCCATTTCAATGGCAGGAGGGACGGCCTACGAAATGCAGCTCGCCCAACTATTACAGGACCGCCTGCGACTCAAACAGATCCAGTCCACCGAGGCCAAAAAATTGCTCAAGCCGCAGTTGCTGCCGGCCTATGAGCCTTACGTCCAAGGCGTGCTTGAGGCTGGTAATGGTGCCCAGGACGAAGTGCTGACCACCATCATGGTCTGGCGGATCGACGCTGGTGACTATAGCGGTGCACTCGATATTGCAGCGTATGTGTTGCAGCACAACCTGCTGATGCCGGATCGCTTCGAACGCAGCACCGGTTGTCTGGTCGCGGAGGAGATCGCCGAAGCCGCACTCCAGTCGCAGAAAATCGGCGGCGACTTTGATTTGCCGACCCTGCACCGCACGCTTGAACTCACTTACGAGCAGGACATGCCTGACGAGGCCCGCGCCAAGTTGTACCTGGCCACCGGCCGCGCGACGGTCGCAGGCCTCGACCCTGAGAATCCGGGACAACCAGGGCAAATCGAGGCCGGAATCGAGTTGCTCAAGCGCGCTATCGAGCTCAATGGCTTTGTTGGCGGCAAGAAGGATCTGGATGGCGCCGAACGCCTTCTGAAAAAACTCGCTCCCCCTTCTGGGAGCTAACCCGAGCGTACCCCGCAACCCCGGCGGCCCGGGGCTGATCAGCAGGTTATCTCCTTTCCTTGCTGTGACGCCCCGGCCACCGCCGACTTAGGGCCGAAACATGAGCGGATTCATTGCCACTGGCAGCACCACGAACACCTACGTCATTACCAACGACGGTTTCTGGCCGGACATCGATGGCGCCACGCTTCGCGCCGCCATACGTCTGGATGGTTCCATCAGTGACGCCCGCCTTGAAGTGGCCGCCGTCAATGCACTGATCCAGGTGAATCAGGAGTTGCGCCTCCTCAAGACCCACCATCAAGCCGAAGGGTACGCCACCTTGGCGGATGTACCGGCAGACCTGATCAATGGCGAAAGCTGCCTGGTTTTGCTCTATCGCCGTGCCATTTACTGCACGGCAGCGGCCGAGCTCTCAGAGCGGTACCGCAGCTTCGACAGCGCCTCCGAAGGCAATCGCAATGCCGACGAACTGACCCCCTCGATCGACGAATACCGCCGTGACGCCCGTTTCGCGATACGCGATCTGCTCGGCGTTGGGCACTGCACCGTGGAGCTCATCTGATGGCGTCCATCCAAGCTCAACAGGGCGAAACCGTCGATGCCATTTGCTGGCGGATCTACGGTCGCACCGCCGGCGTCACCGAGGCTGTGCTCAATGCCAATCCGGGGCTGGCCGACTTCGGCACCGTCCTGCCGCACGGCACCCTGGTGCAGTTGCCTGAGGTGGCCCCCCAAGCGGAACAACGACAAATGGTGCAGCTATGGGACTGATCCAGTGTTCGCTCCTACAGGGCTCCCACCAGCCTTCTCCCCTCACCCTCGGACAGTGGAATGATGCACATGCCTGATAAACCGGACACCTGGGCCTGGCTCGCAAGCTGGCTCGAACAAAATTGGCCTGCCCTCTATGCAGGCGCCTTGGCTGCTGTCATTGCAGCGCTGCGGATCATGTACGGCGGCGGCACCCTGCGTCGCGTCGCGCTGGAAGCCCCGTTGTGCGGTGCTCTCGCACTGGCGGGCAGCCATGGCCTGTCTCTGCTGGGGATTCCCGCATCGACCGGCCCATTCTTCGGCGGGGTCATCGGACTGCTCGGCGTCGAAGGCACCCGGGCGCTGGCCAATCAATTCTTCAAGCGCAAGGTGGAACAAGTATGACGACCCTTCGCCACGGCGACCGCAGCCAGGATGTCCGCGTACTGCAGCAACGCCTCAACCTGGCCGGCGCCTCCCTGTTCGTGGATGGCCTGTTCGGTGATGCCACCGAGAACGCAGTGCGTGCCTATCAGTCCCGGCTGGGGCTGGTCAGTGACGGCATCGCCGGTGCCAAGACCCTCGCGGCGTTAACCGGTGCCGACTGCTCTGCCCTGCTGCGCAATGCCACGCTGAGCGCTGGCGCCGTCCGTCTGGGCGTCGAGCTGGCCGCCATTCTCGCGGTCAACGAAGTGGAAAGCCTGGGCGCGGGTTTCCTCGACAACGGCAAGCCAAATATTCTGTATGAGCGGCACATCATGTACCGCCAACTCGCCCTGCCTCGTAATCAAGAAGACGACGCCACTGCACTCAAGGCCCACGCCGATGACTTGGCGGCCAGCCAGCCCAACCTGGTCAACCCGCGTGCCGGGGGTTACGCCGGCGGCACGGCTGAACACCAACGATTGGCTCACGCCCGGCTCATCGATGACACCTGCGCGCTGGAGTCAGCCAGCTGGGGCGCCTTCCAGATCATGGGGTTTCATGCAGTACGGCTGGGTTACGCCAGCGTGCAGGACTTCGCCACCCGCATGGCCAAAGATGAAAACGAACAATTTGAAGCGTTCGTGCGCTTCCTCGAGGCCGATCCTGCGCTGCTGAAGGCGCTCAAGGCCAAGAAATGGGCTGTGTTTGCCAAGGTCTACAACGGCCCCGACTACCAACGCAATCTGTACGACATCAAGCTGGAGCGCGCCTACCAGCGGCACGCCGCCAACTGCCCTGTACCGGAGGCCGCATGATCGATATCGAAGCTGTGCAACGACTGAACATACAAGACGGCGATCTTTTGGTCGTGCCGGAGTCCACCGAGCATGAGGACATGGCATTGCTCTGCGAGGCCCTTCACCTCATGACACCAGGTTGCAAGGTCGTGATTGTCCGTGGGCCAATCGAAAAGCTGGATGTCGGCGACATGAACAAACTCGGCTGGTATCGCGCGTGAGCACCTTGCGCCAGGTGCTATATGGCCTTGCATTGCTCGGCGCTCTGGCGTTGCTGCTTTTACCAACACCAGGTGCAACATGAACAAACCCGATAACCTGCGCGCCCACCTGCTGGCCGCCGTGCCGGAACTCAAGCACAACCCCGACCGCCTGTTGGTTTTCATCGACAATGGCAAAATTCGCTGCACCGCGGCTGCCGGCTTGTCCTTTGAATATGCCTACGACCTGCAAATCATCCTGACCGACTTCGCTGGACATCCCGACAGCGTGATGTTGCCGCTACTGGGCTGGCTGCGCGTGAACCAGTCAGAACTGCTGGCCAACCTGGACAAGTCCGCCGAGGGCATCAAGTTCGAAGCGGATGTCATCGACAACAGCAAGGTCGACATGAGCCTGAGCCTGCCCCTGACCGAGCGTGTCATCGTCAAAAAGCAGGCCGACGGCACCTACACCGCCAGGCATGCCGCCGAACCGCAATACACACCCTACGAGGAAATCGCCGGCCCAATCCAGGTGTTCGCCGACGGCCAACTGGTTGCCGAATGGCAATCGCCTCAGCCGCCCGATGCCATGGCGCTGACCAGTCCGCATCCGCAGCGACCTGGCCATGAGTGACCTGCAAGCGCTGGAGGACTGGGCCGGCCTGCTGCTGCACCGGCTGGAGCCAGCCGCGCGTACCTCCCTGGCGCGTTCCATTGCGCAGCAGCTGCGTCGTAGCCAACAGCAACGAGTCACGGCACAACGCAACCCGGACGGCAGCCAGTACGCCCCGCGAAAGCAACGCGACTTGCGCGGCAAACAGGGTCGCATCCAGCGCAAGTTGAAAATGTTCCGCAAGCTGCGCACCGCGAGCTTTCTCAAGGCCAAAGGTGACAGCAACCTGGTCAGTGTGGGCTTTACCGGACGAATTGCCCGCATCGCCCGCGTGCACCAGTACGGCCTGAAAGACCGAGCCGAACGTGGTGCCCCGGATGTGCGCTACGAAAAACGGGAAGTGCTGGGCTTCACCGATGTCGACCTTGAGCTGATCCGCGACACACTTCTGGCTCACCTGACAGTGTAAATACCCTCGCTACAAGGCTGCTCGGCTGCGCTCGCGTGCGCGTGGCGCCACCATCGACGGCATGAACGATATCGCCGCCCTCGCCCGCCTGATCGAAAACCTCATCCGTTTCGGCACCATCGCCGAAGTCCAGATGAAGCCGCCGCGCGTGCGGGTGAAAACCGGCGACCTCCTCACGGCCTGGCTGCCGTGGATCGCGGTGCGAGCAGGTCTGGATCAGGACTGGAACCCTCCCACCGAGGGCGAACAGGTCGTGCTGTTCAGTCCCTCGGGACAACTCGCCAACGGCGTAGCGCTCACCGGCGTTTTCAGCGACGAACATGCAGCCATCGGCGACCGTGCCGGCTTGCACCGCCGCACCTACCGCGACGGCGCCGTCATCGAGTACGACAGCATCGCCCATCACCTGCGGGCAGTCCTGCCCGAAACCGGTACCAGCGAGCTGATCAGCAAGGGCGGCCTTCACATCGTCGGCCCGATCACCCATGAAGGCGATTACACCCAGACCGGCAATCAGCACGTCACCGGCACAGTCACCGTCTCGAAGGATGTCATTGCGTCCGGTATCAGCCTGGTCAATCACCCGCATGGCGGCGTGAAGTTTGGTTCTGATCAGTCAGGTAAACCGCTATGAACAGAGAAACCGGCAGTGCCATTGGCAACCTGGACCACATGCGCCAGTCAATTACCGACATCCTGACCACCCGCATTGGCTCCCGGGTGATGCGCCGCGAGTACGGCAGCTTGCTGCCGGAACTGGTCGACCAGCCCTTCAACGATGCCACGCGGCTGCGTGTATACGCCGCCACCGCCATGGCCATCCTGCGTTGGGAGCCTCGTATCAGCCTCAGTCGCGTGCAATTCAGCGGCGTCAGCCTGCAGGGCCAAGTCGTACTGGAGCTGGAAGGCGCCGAAGTCGACAGCAATGAACAGCACAACCTCAGCATTCCCTTACAGCTGGGGGCCAGCGTATGAACACCTTTGTCCCGATCGACCTCAGCCAACTCCCGCCACCGCAGATCGTTGAGCAAATTGACTACGAAATGATCCTGGCCGAGCGCAAGGCCTACGCCGTCAGTCTGTGGCCGGTGGAAGAGCAGGCCGAAATAGCCTCCCGCCTCGAGCTGGAGTCGGAACCATTGACCAAGCTGCTCGAGGAGAACGCCTACCGGGAAACCATCTGGCGTCAGCGCGTCAACGAAGGGGCCGTGGCCAACATGCTCGCCCTGGCGCAAGGCGCCGATCTGGAAAATCTGGCGGGAAACTTCAATGTCGCACGCCTGGTGGTGCAGGTCGGTAATCCGAATGCCGTGCCGCCGATCCCAGAAGTCCTGGAGAGCTATGACAGTTTGCGCGAGCGCGCCCAAATGGCCTTTGAAGGCCTCAGCACCGCCGGCCCGCGCAACAGCTACATCTTTCACGCCCGTGCCGCCGCTGGCCGCGTGGCGGATGCCACAGCCGAAAGCCCAAGCCCCGCTGTAGTGGTGGTCACCGTGCAATCCCTGCTGGGCGATGGCAGCGCTGACCCGGAGCTACCTGGAATTGTCGAGGCCTACCTCAGCGACGAGGATCGCCGCCCGTTGGGTGATCGCCTGACCGTGCAGGGCGCCGTCATCCTGCCGTACCAGGTCAACGCCCGAATCTACCTCAAAACCAGTGGCCCTGAGTCCGAGCCGATCCTTGCTGCTGCCAATCAGCGCCTATTGGCCTATGTGCACCAACGCCGCCGGCTGGCCATGGAAGTCTCCGAGTCCGCCATCCATGCCGCGCTGCACGTCGAAGGTGTGCGCAAGGTCGAGCTGGATAACTGGACCGACATCGTCGCTACGCCTTACCAGGCGCCATACTGCACGAGCATCACACTCACACAGGGTGTGGAGTGATGGGCGCCGTTTCGCTGTTGCCGCGCAATGCCAGCCAGCTGGAACACCTGGCCGCCGAAGCATTGGCGCAGATTGAACACACGCCCATTCCGCTGCGTCAGCTATGGAATCCAAACACTTGCCCAGTCGAACTGTTGCCGTATCTGGCCTGGTCGTTTTCCGTTGATCGCTGGGACAGTAACTGGACTGAGGCTACCAAGCGCGCCGCCATTCGTTCCGCGTACTACATCCATTCCCGCAAAGGCACCATCGGTGCCCTGCGCCGCGTCGTCGAACCGTTGGGCTACCTGATCGAAGTGGTGGAGTGGTACCAGACCATCCCCGAAGGCGTGCCTGGGACCTTTGCTTTGAAGGTCGGCGTGCTGGACACCGGCATCACCGACGAGATGTACCAGGAACTGACCTTCCTCATCGATGACGCCAAGCCCCGCAGTCGGCACCTGACCGGTTTGGCGATCAGCCTGGAAACCACCGGCCATCTCTACCTGGGCGCCACGATCTACGAGGGCGACGAAATCAGCGTGTACCCGCCCACTCAACGTGACATCGAAGTCAGCGGCGTAATAGGCCGTGGCGGTCGCGACCACACCATTGACACCCTGGATGTATTCCCATGATCGACCAGAACTCACAGTTTTTTGCCATCCTCACCAATGTCGGTGTCGCCAAGCAGGCCAACGCGGACGCCCTGGGTATCTCGTGGAAAATCACCCACATGGCCGTAGGCGATGCCAACGGCACCGAGCCCCAGCCGTCTGCGACGCAAGCGGCGTTGCTCAATGAGCGCCGCCGGGCGCCGCTGAACCAGCTCAAGGTTGACCCGGTGAATCCGGGGATCATCGTCGCCGAACAAGTGATCCCGGAAGACGTCGGCGGCTGGTGGATACGTGAAATCGGCCTGTATGACTCAGACGGCGACATGGTGGCCATCGCCAACTGCGCGCCATCGTTCAAGCCGTTGCTCACTCAGGGTTCCGGGCGCACGCAAGTTGTGCGCATGAACTTGATTGTCAGCAACTCGAGTAACGTCGAACTGAAAATCGATCCCAGCGTGGTGCTGGCCACCCGTGCCTATGTTGATGCCAAGGTGCTGGAAGAAGTTAACAAGCTCGATAGCAAGCAATCGGTGCGCGTGGCGACCACGGCCAACATCGCGTTGACAGGGTTGCAGATACTGGACGGCATTACCTTGGTCGTCGGTGATCGGGTGTTGGTGAAGAACCAGACCACGAGCAAGGATAATGGCCTGTATGTCGCGGCCGTCGGAGCTTGGTCGCGTGCGCTCGATGCCGACAACAGCGCTGAGGTAACGCCGTCGTTAATGGTGTCGGTCGAACAGGGTGCCACTCAAGCGGATACGCGTTGGCAGTTGGTCACGGATGGGCCCATTGTCCTGGGTACCACGGCGCTGACGTTCCAGAACATCACCCAAGGCTTTGCGCCGTTGGCCAGCCCGATCTTCACCGGCACCCCAACGGCACCCACAGCGCCCGCCGGCAGCAACAATCAGCAGCTGGCCACCACAGGTTTTGTGCAGCAAGAAATTGCAGGCGATCTGGCTACGGTCGCACCGTTGATGGCTGGTGTGGCAGCGGTGGGGACGGGAAGCAAACTCGCAAGGGAGGACCACCGACATCCAACGGACACCACACGAGCGCCGTTGGCCAGTCCAGGGTTGACCGGCACACCGACCGCGCCGACTGCCCCGGATACCAGCAACAGTACGCAAATTGCGACGACGGGACACGTCCTTGCACGGCTGGTCACCGCCGGCTTGTACACACAGAGTTCTGGAAGCCCCAGCGGCAACGACGCAGATACCGTCGGCGCGAGCATGGCAGAGGCACGCAGCACCATCAGTACTACGGCGAATGCGCCAATGCCGCAGTGGACAAAAATATGGGCGATGCCTGTCGACGCGTCCAACGGAGTCCAGCTGTCGCTGGGCGTTCAAGCAGACCGGGCGTTTTACCGTCGCAAATCGGTGGGCGTGTACCAGCCATGGCTTGAGTTTGCATTTCTCAACTCGCCAGCCTTTACAGGTGCGCCAACCGCGCCCACTGCGGCGCCAGGCACCAACACAACGCAGATCGCCACCACCGCATTTATCCAGACGGCTATTTCCGCGCTCGTCGCTTCATCCCCGGCCGCGCTGGATACGTTGAATGAGCTGGCAGCAGCGCTGGGCAACGACCCTAACTTCGCGACCACCATTACCAACGCCCTGGCAGGCAAGCAGGCCAGCCTCGGTTTCACCCCGGTACAGCAAGGTACAGGCGTTGGCCAGCAACCCAACGTGGTGAAAATTGGCTGGAGCGTTGCTGCCAAACTAAAGGCGACCGTGGATGCCACCGACCTGGGCAACTTGGCCCTGGAAAACTGGGTCAGTAGCAACTACGCAACGCTGGCCTCGCCTGCGCTGACCGGTTTCCCGTCCGCCCCGACTGCCTCGGCGGGCACCAACAACACGCAACTGGCTACCACGGCGTTCGTTATGGGCGCGCGCGGCGGCGCAAACGTGGCGATGGCAGCTACCGGCAACACCACGCTGACGGCCGCGCAGTATGGTGCTGACTTCCTGTTCCTGACCGGGGCACTGACGGGCAACGTAACCCTGACGCTGCCGGCCATGCTCGGTTCGTGGACCATATTTAACTCCACCTCGGGCGCATTTACCGTAACTGTCAAAGCCCCTGGTGCAGGCACCACAATCGTGGTCACGCAAGGCAAGATCTCGCGTGTTTACGGCGATGGCAGCACCAACGTCTTTCTGACGCAGACCGACTTCATCAGCCCGGCCCTGACAGGGACTCCAACGGCGCCGTCACCCGCGCAGTTCGATAGCAGTCAGAAACTGGTCACCACCGACTTTCTGAAAAACGCAGGTCTTGTGTACGGGCCGGGCGCTTCGATCTCGACGTCGCAAACCATCCCTCTGGCGGCGGTGGGCGGCCTGATCAGCGCGTCCGGCACGATCACCCTGACCATTCCAGCATTGTCGGCGGTGGGTGCGTATACCTCCGGCGCCTGTATCACCATCTGCAACACCGGCAGTGGCGTAATCAGCCTGGCGACGACTGGCGCTGACATCATCATGGGCACCAGCGGCCCGCAGGTGAGCGGCATCACCATGCGCAAAGGTGACTCGGTAGTGCTGGTCGCCACAGCGGTGGGCTGGATGATCGTGGGCGGTTCGCTCTCAATGATTTTTTCGTCAGGTCAGTTTGGCAACTCGATTGCAGGCACTGGTTACCAAAAATTGCCGACCGGCATCATCCTTCAATGGGGCAACTTCTCGGTTGCAGGGGCGACGTCATCCACATTTACCTTTCCACTGGCTTTCCCTTCTGGCTGTGCATCCATCGTGGCCTCGGTCGGGACTTCGGGGACCAACCAGGTCAACGCTGACTCCCCTAGTCCGAGCCAGTACCGCATTCAAAACACGCATCCAACTTCCGCCCAAGCTGGCAGCTGGTTTGCCATTGGTTACTGATCGGAGATCGATATGGGTCAAAAATTTGCAGTTTACGATTCGACGGGGCTAATCACGGGTTTCTACGACGAGTCCGACAGCCCTGTCCCTCAGGACGCCAACCCTGACGCCATCATTCAGCTGACTGATGCGGAGTGGCTTTTGTGCCTGTCGGTCCCGCATGGGGTCATTGATGGTCAACTGGTTCAAACCACGCAGAACGTGAGCTACCAGAGCGGCAGTCAGTACGCGGCCAAGATCAATGACTTAGTAGCCAGCGTGTCCATGAACTGGACACGGTTTGAGGGCGAATATGTATCCCGTGAAGCGGCGGCGCGGGCGTACAAGGCGGCGGGCTATACCGGCGAGTGCAGCATCTGGATCACCGCGTTCGCTAATGCGGCCAAGCAAACCTACAAGGCTTCTACCGACCTGATCATTCAGCAGGCTGATGGGCTGCGCGCGGCCCAGGAAGCGCTTGGCGCGTTGCGCATGCGCAAGTACGAAATTGTTCCGCTGAGCGGAGCGGAAGCACGGGCCAAATATGACGAAATCTGTGCGGCGATCACGCAAGTAGCCAGTCAGATCAGTTAACGCGATAAACGAGGATAACGCATGATGCAATCGGTCCAGCTGTTGTTCACCCGCCGCCGTCTGATCGGCAGCCTGCTGATTCGTGGGGTTACTTGGTCGGCGTTCAGCCATGTCGAGATTGTCATGGGCGATCAAGTGATTGGCGCGAACATGTTCGGCGGCGTAACGCTAACCCCACTCAAAGAGCGCCTGGAGAAGTCCAGCTATGCCGCCCTGGTCAAGATGCCTTGTCCTGATGCTGCGGTGGTCCATAACGCGGCCCTGAGCAAGCTGGGCGCCGGCTATGACTATCTGGGGCTTATCGGGATACTGATGCACTCCCTGCGTCTGGAAGATAAGGCGCGATTCTTCTGCTCCGAGTTCGTGGCCTGGGCGTTCGATCAGGCCGGATCGCCGCTAATTCGTCCGGAGATTACCGGTCGCGTCACGCCTCAGCACCTATGGATGTTGGCATACCCGGCGCGCACGACTGGTAAGCCGCTTGAGCTGCTTTCTCCAGTATGAATTTGTATGAGCTATGCCTCCAAACAAGGCCAGTCCAGTGAGATTGAGCAAGTGAAACAGCCGACTGGTCTACCTTGAGATTCCGCCGCACGAGGCGCTTGGTATCATCAAGTAGAGGTTTCATTCGCAGCACCCTGTAGGCCCCGCCCCTACAACTCCTCGAACTCGCTCAACCAACGCGCGCGCGGCAGCCTGTGCAGTGTCTTTCAACCACTGCGCAGGCAAACCCCATGGCCGACGAATACCATCACGGCGTGCGAGTCCTCGAAATCAACGAGGGCACGCGCCCCATTCGCACCGTTTCCACCGCTGTCATCGGCCTGGTCTGTACTGCCGAAGACGCCGATGCCACGATGTTCCCCCTGGACACCCCTGTCCTGCTCACCAACGTACAGGCCGCTATTGGCAAAGCCGGCACTCAAGGCACGTTGGCAGCCAGCCTGCAGGCGATCGCTGACCAGACCAAACCGCTCACCGTCGTGGTTCGTGTAGCCAAGGGTGTCGATGAAGCCGCCACCACAAGCAACCTGATCGGCACCACCACGGCGGCCGGTAAATACACCGGCATGAAAGCCCTGCTCGCGGCCAAGTCGCGCTTGAAGGTCACCCCGCGCATTCTCGGCGTGCCAGGTCTCGACACCCAGCCCGTGGCCACCGCATTGGTGGCCATCGCCCAACAATTGCGAGCCTTCGCCTACGTCAACGCCTGGGATTGCCAAACCAAGGAAGAAGCGACTACCTACCGCGAGAACTTCGGCGCCCGCGAAGTCATGGTCATCTGGCCGGACTTCCAGAACTGGGACACCGTCACCAATGCCACCGTCAACGCTCCCGCCGTAGCCCGTGCACTGGGTCTGCGCGCCAAGATCGACCAGGAAGTGGGCTGGCATAAAACCCTGTCCAACGTCGCCGTCAATGGCGTGACCGGTATCAGTGCCGACGTGTTCTGGGATCTGCAGAACCCCGCCACCGATGCCAACTACCTCAACGGCAACGAAGTCACCACCCTGATCAACGAGGGCGGTTATCGCTTCTGGGGTAGCCGCACCTGCAGCGACGATCCGTTGTTCGCCTTCGAGAACTACACCCGCACCGCCCAGGTACTGGCCGACACCATGGCCAACGCGCAGATGTGGGCCATGGACAACCCCATGCATCCCTCCCTGGTGCGCGACATGCTCGAAAGCATCAACGACAAGATCCGCGAAATGGTCGCCGGCGGCTACCTGATCGGCGGCAGCGCCTGGTTCCCCGACGACATCAACGACGAAACCACGCTCAAGGCCGGCAAGTTGTACATCGACTACGACTACACCCCCGTGCCACCGCTGGAAGACCTCACCCTGCGTCAGCGCATCACCGACCGCTACCTGGTCGACTTCGCCAGCCGCCTCAACAGCTAACCCGGGCCTCCCCTCACGGGGAGGGAACCCAGCGCCAGACGACCGGAGAACCCCGCCATGGCCATGCCTCGCAAACTCAAGAACATGAACCTTTTCAACGACGGCAACAGCTACCTTGGCGTCTGCAAGTCCGTCACCCTGCCCGCCCTCGGCCGCAAGATGGAAGCCTATCGCGGCGGTGGCATGAACGGCCCGGTCAAGGCTGACCTGGGCTTCTCCGATGACGGCATCAAGCTGGAATGGAAAACCGGCGGCCTCGATCTGATTTCGCTGCGCCAGTTCGGCTCGATCAAGGTGTCTGGCGTATTGCTGCGCTTTACCGGCACGTATCAACAGGACGACACCGAGGAAATGAGCGCCGTCGAGATCGTTGTCCGTGGCCGTCACGAAACCATCGAAATGGGCGACGCCAAGCCGGGAGATGACACCGAGCACGGCATGACGACCACCTGCAGTTACTACAAATTGATCGTCGACGGCGAAGTCATCATCGAAATCGACCTGCTCAATTTCGTTGAGATGGTCGATGGCGTCGACATGCTCGAAGCGCAACGCAAAGCCTTGGGCATCTAATTCAACTGGCCCTCGAACGAGGGTGCACCCAACCTCCTGGAGCAAATCATGTCCGAAGCTACTACCGCTGAATCCGTTGTTGCCGCCCCTGAATCCATCAAGCTCGACGAAAACGCCGTCGAACTCGACACCCCCATCCAGCGCGGCAAGCAAATCATCAGCACTGTCACCCTGCGCAAACCCTGCGCCGGCGAACTGCGCGGCATTCACCTGGCCGAACTGCTGAACCTCGATGTGGCCAGCCTGATCAAGGTCATCCCGCGCATCAGCTCACCTGGCATC
Organism: Pseudomonas sp. NPDC089569; assembly: GCF_050280625.1. Lineage (NCBI taxonomy): Bacteria > Pseudomonadati > Pseudomonadota > Gammaproteobacteria > Pseudomonadales > Pseudomonadaceae > Pseudomonas > Pseudomonas sp. NPDC089569. The sequence goes on along the minus strand of NZ_JBNNVQ010000017.1, from coordinate 16,757 downwards.
ACCGCCCCCGAAGCTGCCGGTATGGACCCGGCCGACCTGCTGGCCATCGGCGGCAAGGTCGTCGGTTTTTTGCTGCAGAAGCAGGCGAAGACGGACGCATCCCTGGTTGCGTAGAGGACGCCATGGCCGACCTGGCCGTGGTCTTTCACTGGGCTCCGGCCGACATGGATCGGCTGGGCCTGCAGGAACTGATGGATTGGCGCGAGAGAGCGCGGGTTAGGAGTGGTGCCGATGGCGAATGATCTACGACTTCAAGTATTGCTTGATGTCATCAACAAAGCCTCCGCGCCGCTCAAGCAAATCAGCCAAGGCAGCCTGGAAACGGCGCGGGCGTTGAAAGATGCTCGCGACCGCCTCAAGGAACTCAATACCCAGCAGGAAGACATCAGCGCCTGGCGCACTCAGCGAGCAGCCGCTCAAGAGACCAGCCAAGCGCTGGAAGTCGCGCAAGCCAAGGTCAAAAGCATCAGCCAGCAATTCGCCTCCACCGGCGTGCCGACCAAAGCGATGGCCCGAGACTTCCGTGCGGCGGTACGGGAAGCCCAGGCCCTGAAACAAGCCCACCAGCAACAAAGCGAAAAGCTCCAGGGATTGCGTACACGGTTGCAAGACGCCGGCTTCAGCACCAAATCCCTCAGCGGCCAGGAACGCCAGCTGCGTGAGCAGATCAATGCGACCACCGCCAGCATCGATGCGCAAAAACAGCGCCTCGCCGCCTTGAGTGCGCAACATGCCCGGGCAGCGAAATTGCGTAGCAACTTCGGCAAGAGTCGTGAAATGGTGGGCGTCACGGCGACCGCCGGCGCCAGTGCGACCGCCACAGGTGCAGCCGTCGGCCTGCCCATTCTGGCGATGGTGAAGAACTACTCGAGTTTCGAAGACGCCATGGCCGGTGTCGCCAAACAAGTGGACGGCGCCCGGGACGACAACGGCCAGCTCACCCAGACCTATTACGACATGGGCGCCGCCATCAAGAAGATGGCTGAAAGCATCCCCATGGCCACCACGGACATCGCCGCGCTTGTCGAAGGTGGAGCGCGGATGGGGGTTCAGGGCAAAGACAACCTGCTGGAGTTCGCACGGGTCGCGGCCACGGCTGCTACAGCGTTTGAATTGCCCGCCGACCAGATCGGCGAGAACCTGGCCCGTATCGCCCAGCTCTTCAAACTGCCGATCCAGAACGTCAGCCAGCTCGGTGACGCGATCAACTACCTCGACGACAACGCCATGTCCAAAGGCTCCGACATCATTGATGTCATGCAGCGCACCGCCGGCATCACAGCCTCCGTGGGGATGTCGTTCAAGGATGCCGCCGCTTTGGGCTCAACCTTTCTGACGCTGGGCGCGTCGGCTGAAGTCGCGGGCACCGCCACCAACGCGATGATTCGTGAACTGGCGATTGCGACGCAGCAGCCCAAGCGGTTTCAGAAGGGTTTGGCCGCTATTGGGCTCGAGGCAAAGGCCGTTCAGGACGGCATGGCAAAGGACGCTACCGGCACCATTCAGAAGGTGCTGGATGCGGTGAACAAGTTGCCCAAGGGCGACCAACTCGGCGTCACGACCGAGCTGTTCGGCAAGGAATACGGCGATGACGCCGCGAAACTTGCCAACAATATTGGCGAGTACCGCCGCCAGCTTGAGCTGGTGAACAGCACCAAGGGCAGCGGCTCGATGCAGCGCGAGGGTGACATCAAAGGCCAGCAGCTGTCAGCCCGCTGGCAGATGACACAAAACCGCCTGTTCAACCTCAGCAGCGCCTTGGGCGAAACGCTGAAGCCGACCATCATTGAGCTGGTGAACGGATTCAATCGGATCATTGAACGGGTGAACACCTGGGCGACGGCCAACCCCAACCTGGTGGCGGGCATCCTGAAAGCCACGGCCAGTATCGCCGCCCTCTCCACAGGGTTTGGCGTCGCCGCGCTGGGTATCGCCGGTGTACTGGGTCCCTTCCTCGCCGTTCGCTTTGCCCTGTCCATGATCGGCCTGAAAATACCCACCCTGCTGGGCCTGCTCAGGATACTGGCCACTGCTTTCAGCGGTGTCCTGGTCACCGCTATTCGGGCCGTCAGCATTGCCCTGTGGGGGTTGGCCACTAACCCCGTTGCATTGGCGATCGCGGCAGTGGTGGCCGTGCTCGCCGGCGCGGGTTACCTCATCTATCAGAACTGGGACCAGGTGAAGCTGTACTTCGCCAATGCCTGGACGGAGATCAAGGCCGGATTCGACGGCGGCATTGGCGGCATCCTCACTACGCTGGCCAACTTCAGCCCGATTGGCTTGATCTACCAGGCCTTCGCCGGCGTGCTGAGCTATCTGGGCGTGGACTTGCCGACGCGCTTTACCGAGTTCGGCAACATGATCGTCAACGGCCTGGTCAACGGCTTGCTGGCCGGTACCGGCCAGATTAAGGACGCCATCACCTCGATCGGCGGCTCGACCATCGACTGGTTCAAAGAAAAGCTCGGTATCCACAGCCCTTCGCGGGTCTTCGCTGAGTTGGGTGGTTTCACCATGGCCGGGTTGACTCAGGGCCTGCAGTCGGGGGAACAAGGGCCGCTCGATGCCGTTGCCAACATCAGCAAACAACTCACCAGCGCTGGCTCGTTCGTGATGAATGCGATCGCTGGCCCATCACCGGCCGGAGATCAACGCAATCCAGCTGAGGCCGCTGGCGTGGCTCAACCTCTCAAGGCCGCGCGAGCTGCTGCGCAATCGCCGCTGGCCGATCCAGCTGGTTCGGATTCAGGCGTGTTCGGAACGCTGGCCAGGCTCGGCAAACAATTCACCGCCGCCGGTGGCATGGCCCTGGGCAGCATTGCTGCGCCCGCCATGGCCATGGGCATTGCCGCGACGCCAGCCATTGCGATCGACGATAGAGCGCCCATCGCGCCACCGGCCGCGGCGACCTATGACAGTCATGATCATTACGAGATCAACATCCACCCCGCCCCGGGCATGGATGCGCAAGCCATTGCCCGTGCGGTGCGCGCCGAAATGGCCCGTATCGAACGCGAAAAGTCGGCCCGCAAACGCAGCCGACTGTCTGACCAGGAGTAACTCCGCATGATGCTCGCCCTTGGCATGTTCGTGTTCAGCCTGCACACGGCCGCCTACCAGGAGATGCAACGCCGTACCGAATGGCGCCACCCCAGCAGCAGCCGGATCGGCGCTCAACCGGCCCGCCAGTTTCTGGGGCGTGGTGAGGATGCCATCACCCTCCCCGGCATCATCCTTCCGGAGCTGGCCGGCACGGTCCTGAGCCTTGATGCTCTGCGCACGATGGCGGATACCGGCAAGGCCTGGCCGATGGTGGAAGGCACCGGGAGGCTGTGCGGGCTCTGGGTCATCGACGATCTGACGGAGACCAGGACGATTTTCTTTTCCAACGGCGCCGCGCGGCGGATTGAATTCAATCTGAGTCTGAAGCGCGTGGACGATGGTCGTGTCGATCTGCTCGGCGCCAGTACCGGTGCCGGCGTGAACATTCTGAGGGGGCTGCTGTGATCGATGCCGTGATTGCTCGCGTGACGGGCTATGTGAGCAGCGCCCTGGAGCAGGGCCGGCGCGACCTCGCCTATCCGGTGCCGGCGTTTCGCCTGACCGTCGATGGCAATGACATTGCCCAGTTGATCAGCCCGCGCTTGATGAGCCTGGATCTGACCGACAATCGTGGCATTGAAGCGGATCAGCTCAGCATCACCCTCAGCGACCACGACGGCCTGCTGGCCATTCCCCCCAAAGGCGCAACCCTACGACTTTGGCTGGGCTGGAGCGACACCGGTCTGGTCGACAAAGGCACCTACACCGTCGACGAAACCGAGCACAGTGGCGCCCCTGACGTACTTAGCATCCGCGCTCGATCGGCCGACCTGCGTAAGGGCCTCAAGGTAAAACGCGAGCGCAGCTGGAGCAACACCACCCTTGGCGCTGTACTGGGTGCCATCGCCTCTGGCAATGGCCTCACGGCTACGGTTGCCGGCGCACTGGGCAGCCTGCCCATCCTGCAGCTCGACCAGGCCAATGAGTCAGATGCCAACCTGATCAGCCGCCTGGGCGAAGAGTTTGATGCGGTGGCCACCGTCAAAGCCGGCTGCCTGCTGTGCATGCCCGCCGGCGGCGGCAAAACAGCCAGCGGCTTGGCACTGCCCCATATCACCCTGAACCGCGCCGATGGCGACCAACACCGTTATCTGCAGGCCGACCGCGACAGCTACGACGGTGTGCGGGCGTATTACTACGACGTGAACAGCGCGAAAAAGCAGGAGGCCATTGCCGGTGGCGGGGAAAATCTCAAGGACCTACGCCATACCTACAGCGACCAGCAGTCCGCATTGCGTGCCGCCCGGGCAGAGTTCAAGCGCCTGCAACGTGGCAGCGCCACGCTCAGCTATACGCTTGCCCGAGGACGACCGGATCTGATCCCGGAATTGACTTACACGCTCCAGGGTGTGAAGGCCGAGATTGATGAAATCATCTGGTATGGGGGGAACGTGCAGCACAGCCTCAGTGCCGATAACGGCTACACCATGAGTCTGGACCTGCAGAGCAAACTGCCGGAGGACTCGGTCGAAGACCTGGCTGAGGAAAACAAAGGGGAGTACACCGGAATCATCGCCCACTATCGAGACGAAAAGGCTGGAACGGAAAAGACAGTGACTGCCGGAGCTCAAAACAAGCCGAGACGGTTACGCTGGCTGTACGCAAGTGAAAAAACGGCGAAACGGGCAGTAGATAGGGAATGGAAACTGATGCAGACACAAAGAGCATAAACCCGGTATCGACCGGGTTTACACAATGGAACCAATTAAGACCGCTCTTTCACCCGCTGTTGTTCGCTCAACTTTTCTTGCTCTTTCTTGAGTTGCTCTTTCCGGCGCTCCTGCGTCGCGTCGTGTGAGGCCTTCGCAATATCTCTAAGGGTGATATTTGCAGTGGCCACCATTGCTGCACCAACCGTAAACAAGACTAACTCACAAAGAAAACCTAGGTTTTTCACCTGTAACGGTTCACTGAAGTCTGCAATAGCAGCAATATTCCAGATACCGCCAATTACTGGAAAATTGGTGTGTGCGAAGATGCTGCTTACCAGGTTTTTTAGGCGCTCCCACCCCTGAAGGTCGGCGTAAGAGTAGATCGACAGCAGCAACGAGACCACGATAAACACGATGCTCACAGCCGCGATGATTAGGCCAACAAGTTGCAGCCTTTTTGCAGCTTTGATTTCTTTTTTAACGTCCACAAATCCTACCTTTTCCATGTGTCCTGTTTAGTGGAGAGCCCTTCTCGTAGACTGCTAGACGGTAAAATCATGCCAGGCAATAAACCTCTACTTAAAGAGCGTCTTCGGAATTTCCCTTACATAGACCTTGTCGACACCCTCTCTTTTTTCTTGAGAGTTTCTAAGAGAGGAGCTGCAAGCTAACCAACACCAAGAGGTTCCGGCTCAATGCCGGAGCCTCTTTCCACCGTGCCTTACTTCTCTGACTGCACGAGCACCTCCAGAATCCTCAACACGTCCAGACGCTGCTGCTCACTCAGCTCGCGCAGAAAATTCAGAAAGAGGTGCTCCAAAGGGGTAAGGGTTTCCATTTTGCGTACTCCATTTCCTTGTGTTGGGCGCGGGGGCATTTGCACCACCTGACTCACCCGGGAGTTCCCCATTCTCAGCACATTTGTGTGTGTCACCAGCGTCAAAAGAAAAAATCACTGACCCGGATTGAATGGGGGCCGTCGTGCAGACGACCACTCCCGAAGCCACGCACCACGATGGAAATGTAAGTAGTGTTTTCCCTTGGACTCAGAGGGAAGATTTGGTGGGCGGTAACGTCATGTAGACACCGTTCTCACCCCAGCCCTGTAAATTCCCTTTGGAGTCGACAACGTAATACTCATGGAAACTATTTTCAGGCTCATCCAGGCGCAGCGATCCATCAGCAAGCGTCTTCGCTTGATAGTTCTCAGTATTTTTTCCGCCACTAGGGAAGATCGAATCGATACTGTATTGGCCGTTTCGTTTGTACAAAACCATCACGTGGCCCAGGGCACCGTCGCGAAGCCAGCTACCCAACATGTCCGGATACGCCTTCAAGTCCATCGTCACCAGAGTCTGATAGTCCTGGGCACTGAGGCCGATGAGCGAACTTTTGAAATCGGGATCAAAACTGGCATTCGCCCAGAAAGTTTTTTCGGTTTGGCCTTCAACCCGAAAACCAATGAAAGTCTTCTCCGCTTTTACTGACGAATCGTCACGGATCGCCTTCGCAGTATCAGCCAGCTCGCCATCAGTCAGTCGGCGAGACAACAGTACTTCGACCTTACGGGGTCTGCCCTCTCGGTGTTCATCGTTAACGATCGAGTACTTGAACGTAGGATTGGAAGCTTGCGGCTTCTGAGCCACTTCTACAGGTTTGGACTCGATGATCCCCATGGAGATTGCGGATCCGACTATCAACAAACCCGCCATCCAAGCGGCTGAGCATCCCAACAGGTGCCGCATCAAAAAGCCCCTGCCGCTCTTGCGCAACTGTTTTACCAACCACCACCAGACACCGACGAAAACTGCCAACGCTACTATTGCAACAACACCATCCATTCACATCGTCCTCGAAAACTCGCTGGCCCCCATGGCCCGCGTCTTACGTCCTTCACCCCAGCTCAAGACTGAAAGCAATCAGCCTCCTGCAGTCTTTTCCTACCCACGTGCCTTTGCAAAAGCCTGCGCTGTTCGAAACAGCACATCGCGGTCAGCCTCACTCACGAGCTGATACACCGCGAAGAAGTCAGATGCGTCTGGGGTCATGCAGGTACTGGATAAAGGCTTCCTTTCTCCTGTCACGACGTAGAGCACGTCCACGCCCTTTTCAGCCACAGCCGCAAGGTAAGCCGCATCTGGACTGCGATCACCTTTCTCGTAATTGAACTGAGAGGTTTTGGCTACCCCAGCAAAAGCTGCGAAGTCCGCCTGATTGAACCCCAAGCGGACACGCTCCTCTTTCAGCCTTTCGCCAATATTCAACAAAACGACCCCTTAAGAAGTTGACGATCCAACGAATGTTGAATAATCTTCCTCTGTCATCACACGAAATCACACGAAACGGAACTATGCCGAACACATACCCAACCGAGCAAGCGCGCCAAGGGGCCCGCGATCGCCTTGCCCGACAAGGAATCACGGCGAAGGAATGGGCGGAAAAAAACGACCTCTCTCCTTCAACCGTGTACGCGGTTCTAAATGGCCAGAAAAAATGCTTGCGAGGGGAGGCACATCGAGCTGCTGTGCTTCTCGGTATCAAAGACGGCGTGATTGCAAACTAGGGCCTCTGGCTCACGGAGGAAACCAGAACATGAAACGCCCAGTGCTAGAAACCAGACGCCAAGTCGTCAGCGCCGTTGTTTGTGCTTACCCAGGTGGACGCGAATGCGCCGCAGCGCGTCTCGGTTACGAACTCAAGAAATTCGACAATCACGTCTACGAAAACGCCGGCAGCCGGCCATTGCGCGATGACCAGATTCACATGCTCGAGCGCGAGGCTGGCACCCGTTTTTTCCCTGAGTACGTGGCTTTCCTTTACGACGGCATGTTCGTGCCCATCGCCGCCCCTGAAACCCTGGACAACGTCGAGTTGTATAGCCGCTCGGTGAGCACTTCTGCAAAACGAGGCGTAGTCGATCAGATCATCGAGAAAGCGTTGGCCGATGGCGCCATCGATAAAGGTGAGGCCGTTGCGATTCTCGCAGCCCACAGCAAATACCTGAGCGCTCGCCATGCCGAGGTGCTGGCCACGATCCAACTGCACAGCAAGGAGGCCGATCAGTGAGCACCTACAAACTTGTTTGCCCCCACTGCATGGGCCGTATGCGTATCCGCACCAGTGAAGGCACCCATATTTTCCTGCGCGTGGCCTACCTGCAATGCGTCAACGAGGCCTGCGGCTGGTCGGTGCGTGCCCAGTTTGAAATGACCCATGAAATGAGCCCGAGCGGCATGGCGAATCCCGCCGTTCGCCTTCCGATCGCCGACGTATCCCTGCGCCGCGCTGCAATGAAGTCAGCCAACGATCAACCCGATTTGCTGGATCAACTGGAAATGGAGGCCACACTCGCATGAACGCCATCACCTTGACGATCAACCCCACCAATGACTATCGCGCCGCCATGCAACAGGCTGCCGTGGCCTACCTGTACCGCCAACAGGGACAACATCTGTCCGGTGACCATCAGCTTCTTGAAAACTGCAAACGCTACCTCGCCCAGTCGCTCGAAGTACCTGAGCACCTGGTGCAACGCATCGCCGAATTGGCAGTGACCGAATTCGAAAGCATGACCACAAAACGCGTGGCACGGCTGGGCATCTATCCGGCAAGCAGCGCCTTTCGATACCTGGTCTGGCTGCTGGATACCCAAACCCAGAAGCGCTACCCCGTGCCGGCGCGTTTCCTACCTGCGCGCTTGCTGACCTCCCGCGACACCTCGAACTAAATCTGAACCGCCCCTGCGACATGCCCGCCTTGCGTGGGTAAGGGGAAACTGCACTTTATTGGTGGCCGAAATGAGCAATATCACCATCCAGCTGGAGCTGAACCAGCAGCAGGCAAAGCAATACCTGCAGTGGCTCAACAGCCAGTACGACACCACCATGGCCGACGTTTGGTACTCCGATCGCTACCGGAACGTGCCCGCTGGCCAACGGGGCCCCAAAGTTCTCCAGGACCTGCCTTACCTGGCCGGCATCTGCCGCACGCGTTGTGAGTTGAAAAAGCAGCTCGCCCCCGATGCTGGGGAGCGTGCGCAGTGAAGGCCATGGACCATAAGATTCGCGCTGACGTGTTGCAGCGGCTCGAGGCCGATTATGGTCTGCAGCACATGGCTGGCACTAAATACATGCGCAAAGGCACCTGCCCGCAGTGCAACCAGAAGCGGCTGTTTTCCCGGCATGACGAGCCATGGTTCATCCGCTGTGGCCGCGAGCAGAAATGCCGTTACATGGAGCCGGTGAAAGAGCTGTACAGCGACCTGTTCGACGATTGGAGCAAGCGCGCCCCTGCCACCGATGATCAGCCGGCAGCCAGTGCCAAGGCCTACCTGACTTTCGCCCGCGGCTTCGACGTTGGCCAGATTGAGGGTTGGTACACCCAGGAGCACTACTTTGACCGGGAACTGAACATCGGTTCGGCCACCGTTCGCTTTCCTCTCGAAAAAGGCGGCTACTGGGAACGGCTCATCGATAAGCCGAACCGCTTCGGCAAGAAAAAGGCGCGCTTCAAACCAGGTGATAGCTACAAAGGATTTTGGTGGGTACCGCCCTGCGTGGACCTATTGCAGGTGGATGAACTGTGGATCGTCGAGGGTATTTTCGATGCCATCGCCCTGGTGCAAAACGGCATCCCCGCTGTCGCCGCCCTGTCCTCGAACGCCTACCCAGAGGAATCGCTGAAAGCCCTGATCACGGCTCGCGGCGGTAAAACACCGAGGCTTGTTTGGGCTCTGGACAACGAACCAGGCGCCCACAAATACACCCGCATGTGGGTCCGTCAGGCGCGCGATATCGGCTTCACCTGCGAGGCCGCGCAGATCCCGCAGCCGGATTCGCGCAAGGTCGATTGGAACGATCTACATCAACGCTGGGCATTTATGGATGACGTCGATGCCCGTACCCAGCGGATCGACAAAGAGCTGGGCGAAGCCAAGCACCACGGCGCCTTGCTGATTGCAGACAGCGCCGTCGAGAAAGCCTTGCTCATGTACCAGTGGCGCGAGCGAGAGGAGTTTCACTTCGGCTTCGACTCCCGCCTGTACTGGTGGAAGTTGGACATTTCGAATTTCAACAGTGCCATGCAGGCACTGGATGCCAGCGAGAAGCATGAAGACCAACAGCTGAACGACAAAGAGCGTCGCGCCAAGGCGCTGCGCATGTCCGGCTGCGTGGTCGAGATCGCTAACTGCTACCCCAGAGCCCTGTACTTCCAGCGCAACGAGATCACCGACGAGTCCTGGTACTTCTTCCGCGTCGATTTCCCCCACGACGGTGGCTCGGTGAAAAACACCTTCACCGGTGGCCAGGTCGCCGCCGCCAGCGAATTCAAAAAAAGACTTCTCGGCATGGGTGCCGGAGCCGTGTTCACCGGCAGTGGACAACAGTTGGACAAGATCATGAAAGACCAGCTTTTCGGTATCAAAACCGTGCAAACCATCGACTACGTGGGCTACAGCCGGGAATACGGCTGCTACGTGTTCAACGACATCGCCATTAAGGAAGGCCAGCTCATCACCATCAACGAAGAAGAGTTCTTCGAGATGGGCAAACTGAAACTCAAGAGCCTGCAAAAAGGCGTGAAGATCGCCCTGCAGAAGGACGCCAAGGACTACGACACACGCTGGCTGGACTTGCTCTGGCAATGCTTCGGCGCCCAGGGCACCGTTGCACTGACCTTCTGGTTCGGCTCGCTGTTCGCCGAGCAAATCCGCGCTCGGTACCAGTCGTTCCCATTCCTCGAAGCCACGGGCGAAGCCGGCGCCGGTAAAACCACCCTGCTCACCTTGCTGTGGAAGTTGCTGGGCCGTGAAGGGTACGAAGGCTTCGACCCTTCCAAATCCACCAAGGCCGGCCGCAGCCGTTTGATGGGCCAAATCTCCGGCATGCCTGTCGTGCTGCTGGAGTCCGATCGCAGCGGCGACGATAAGGCCCACGCCAAAACATTCGAATGGGACGAACTGAAGGACTACTACGGTGGCGGCACGCTGGCCACCAAAGGCGTGAAAACCGCCGGCAACGAAACCTACGAGCCGCCCTTTCGAGCCACCATCGCCATCAGCCAGAACGCGCCTGTCGTAGCGTCCGAGGCGATCATGACCCGGATTGTGAAGCTGCACTTTGTTCGGCCAACCGTTACGGCCGAAAGCCGAGCGGCGGCGGACCTGCTCAATTCCTTGGAAGGTTCAAAACTCAGCAATTTCCTGCTGCAAGCGGTACGCAAAGAATCGGAAGTGATGGAGCTGTTTGCCAGTCGCATGCCAGGCTACGAAGCCAAGTTGCGCACCCTCCACAGCCATTGTTTTGCGTGCGAAACGCCATTCAAAGATGAGCAGAGCCACTGTGCCCATTGCGGCAACAAGCTGCGCGGCTACATCCGTGTGGAGCGGATCAACAAGAACCACGCCCAGCTGCTGGCCCTGCTCGATTGCCTGCGCCTGGTCGTGCCCCTCAGTGATTCTCAGATCAGCCATACCCGCGCCCAGATCATCCGCATGGCCATCGAGCGCCAGGCCTCAATCAGCTCGGATCACCCGGTAGTGGCTGAGTTCTGGGAAGTGTACGAGTACCTCGAAGGCCTGGACGCGGACGGCCCGGTGGTCAACCACAGCAAGAAAGACCACACCATCGCCATCAACCTCAACGATTTCGTCAAGGCCGCCGCCGAACACCGCCAGAAGGTCGCCGACATCGGCGAGCTGCGCGAGCGCCTGAAAGATTCCCGCTCTCGAAAGCTGATCGAAACCAACAAGGCAACCGACAGTGCGGTGCGTGCTCATCAGGCGAAAGTACTCCAACGCCGTCATGACGAAACAGCCGATTGTGAAGTGCTGGATTTTCAACGCCTGACCGCCGAGGACACGTCAATGCAGATTCAAGTACTCGCCGAAGGCGCTCTCGGCACATCGATCAGCCTGCAGGACCGCGTTGCCGAGCTGCAAAACCAGATGGGCAACGACCACCGGAAAACCGTGCAGGCCGACGCCTACGGCGCAAGTGGGCTGGTCGACATCCTGGAGGTTCGGGCAACAGACGGTCAGCGAGAAATTCTGGTGCTGAATTGCTCGCAGATTCAGATCCAGGCGGTTCTGGAGTGGCAATCGATCACCGGGGACAACAACGAATTTGAAGGCTTGGAGCTGCACCTGGTGCGAAAGCCAGACAGCTCCCTGTAACGCCGGCTGCAACCGGCAACCACTGAAAGGAGAGAACCATGCAGCGTACCAATGAAACAGCCCAATCGGGCAGCCGGGAATTGTTGAGCAATCTGCTCATCACGATTTCAACAGTCGCACTGATCGCGATCGTGGCCATTCAAGTGCCGGACGTACTGATCTGGCTTGCCAAGTAATCAACGAAACGGCGCTGAGGGGCTGCAAACCCTTGGTGTCAATTTTGAAAAGAGAATAACCATGAACACGACAAAAACGAATCAACCGAAGCCAATCAGTAATTTTCAACGTGCCCTGTACATGCTTGAGCGCGCCCACGACGAGCTTGCCAGGGCGAGTCGTGAACTGAAGGAAGAAACGCAAAAAACCGTCGAACTTTTCATCACCGCCAGGGACGCTGCTGCTGCCACGGATCAGAACATTTCGAGACGGTTTATGTGCGGTCAGTGGCTTTTCGTCTTCGGCGAGAAGGGCGAGCTGGAGGTTACGGAGATACCGAACAACGAACCGTTCTACCTGATTGAGCTTGCACGCGCAATGGGAGAAGAAGACTCATAAGCAGCCGCAGGAAAGGCTGAAAGAACGGTGCCGAGGGGCTGCAACCCCTCGACGCCTACCACCACTGAAAGGAGAGAACCATGCAAGCCCAAACCCTCAACGATGGCAACGCCGAGGCTATCACGTACAAGTTTTCGGTTGCCAAATGGGCTACACAGTTGTGCCCAGTTAGGCAACTGACGAAAGGGGAGAAACCATGAAGACTTTCTTCGTGCTTCTTGCCCAATATGATGGCCAGGCCATCATTCCGCTGGCGCGGGTCTGCAGCGACTACTTCACGCACCTCACCGCTGAAATGTTTCAACGAAAGGTGCTGGCCGGACAAATAAAAATCCCAATCACTCGATTAGAACCAAGCCAAAAAAGTGCAAAGGGCGTTCACATTACGGATCTTGCTAACTACCTTGATGCGCAACGCGCTGCGGCCATCAAAGAAACCACTCAACTGAACAGCGTGCCGCGCGGCAGTTAACTCACTTCAATGTCCGGGCGCCCAGCTTTACGGGCGCCTGTAGGACTTTCTCCAACCATTTCCAGTTAGCATAAATGTCGCCGCGACCGCGCAAATGGGTATAACGTCGCATGGAGTTCCAATCCCTGTGTCCTGACACGCTGGCGACTCGCGGAATATCCCAGTCCATTTCAAACAGTCGGCTAACACCGTCATGACGCAAGTCATGAAAGTGCAGATCCTCGATGCCCAGGAACTTGCAAGCTCTGGTCCAGGACGTAGATACGGACTCAGCGCTGTATGGAAAAATCTCGGGCAGCGATTTCGGCATTGTTTGCAGAATGGCCCAGGCTTCGGGCGGTAAATGACACCAAACGTCGTTGCCAATCTTTTGGCCGGGATTTTTCATGTCGCGCACCAACACCCGCTGGCCCTCTTCGTCCAGATCCTCCCACCGGATGCGCGTGATTTCCTCTTGTCGACGGGTTGAGAACAATGCAAAAGCCGTCATTTTGAGCATGTTTATCGACGCTGGGCGGCGAGCTTGAATCCCGCGAAAGTGCGTCAGAAGTTTGTCCAGCTCGTCCAGCGTAGGCCGTCGGTCGCGCTCTCGGCTTTTCATGTTGTAGCCAAGCTTTTTCAAAACCTTTCGTGCGTCCGCCATCGCATGAGAGTCAATTTCATACCCCCATGCAGGTCGGGCAATCGACAGTACAGCACCGAGATGGGCAAGATCGTTACCGGCTGTCTGGGGCTGGACACTTCCGCCCTCCTCGCCCATCCGCCACACCGCATACTCCACCAACTGCTGACTGTTGATGTCCTGGTCGCTGAGTTTACCCAGGTACGACTCGCTGATCGCCTTGAGCGTGGCCAGTTTGGTTTTGCCCAATGGGCGGACTTTTGCCATTTCGAGCAGGTAACGATCAATCATTTCCTTGACCGTGGTCCCTTGGCGGTTGGCCCGCTCAATGGCGCCAGGCTGGTCCAGTTCGGTTTCACGCTTGCGAACCCAGGCCTGGGCGGCCTGTTTTCGGGCGAAGGTCTGGCTCTCTTGGTAAACTTGCGCTCCATCGCGAAACAGGCGTATCTGTGCCGTGTAACTGATGCTGCCGTCGGTGCGTTTCCGTGCTCTGATCGTGGCCATGGTCAACTGGTACAATTGTGAAAGGGGTTGGTACATTGTACCAACGACCTCTCGAAAACGCCCATTTACCCCCGAAAACCCGTTCAAAACGCGTAGAGTAAAATGGTACAAAAATCAGCTACATCCCTAGCAACCTCAAGCTCTACGCTGTCTCGGCGGTTTTCCGTTGCGCCTATGATGGATTGGACCGACCGCCACTGCCGCTACTTCCTGCGCCTGCTGTCGAAGAACGCCCTGCTCTACACCGAAATGGTCACCACCGGTGCGCTGCTCAACGGTGATCACGAGCGTTTCCTGCGTCATGACGAAGCCGAGCACCCGCTGGCGTTGCAACTGGGCGGCAGTGTTCCGCTGGACCTGGCGGCTTGTGCGCGGATGGCGCAGGAGCATGGTTACGATGAGGTGAACCTGAATGTCGGCTGCCCCAGTGATCGGGTGCAGAACAATATGATCGGTGCCTGCCTGATGGCGCATCCGCAGTTGGTGGCCGATTGCGTGAAGGCCATGCGTGATGCGGTGTCGATTCCGGTGACGGTCAAGCATCGCATCGGCATCAATGGCCGTGACAGCTATGAGGAGCTGTGTGATTTCGTCGGTACGATTCGCGAAGCCGGTTGTACGAGTTTTACCGTGCATGCACGGATTGCGATTCTGGAAGGGTTGTCGCCGAAGGAGAACCGCGAGATTCCGCCTTTGCGTTATGACGTGGCGGCGCGGTTGAAGGCGGACTTTCCCGAGCTGGAGATCATTCTCAATGGCGGGATCAAGACACTTGAAGCCTGTCACGAGCATTTGCAGACGTTCGACGGTGTGATGCTCGGTCGCGAGGCGTATCACAACCCCTATGTGATGGCCGAAGTGGATCAGCAACTGTTCGGCAGCACTGCACCGGTGATCAGCCGTGCCGAAGCGCTGGCAGGGATGCGCCCCTACATCGCCGCGCACCTCGAGGCGGGCGGTTCGATGCATCACATCACTCGGCATATGCTGGGGCTGGGCACCGGCTTTCCGGGGGCGCGCAAGTTCCGGCAGTTGCTGTCGGTGGACATCCACAAGACCAAAGAGCCATTGGCCTTGCTGGATCAGGCTGCGCAGTTGCTCGAAGGGCGTTGACTGTCGGTTGCGTTGAACCTGTACGCGGTTTGGGCATCGTATTTCCCGATAGCGCACCCCGCCATTCAAACAGCCGTTTTCAGGTTGTTGCCGCGGGGACCATCGATACACATACGCGCCCTTGAGTGGCTGTCAGCGCTCGGGTAATGTCATCAGATCCAAAGGACAGAGCACGCCCATGACTTCCAAGCTGGAACAACTCAAACGCATCACCACCGTGGTTGCCGACACCGGCGATTTCGAAGCGATCGCTCGCGTCAAACCGGTGGACGCCACCACCAACCCGTCCCTGCTGCTCAAGGCAGCGGCCATTCCCGCCTACGCCGAGCTGCTGAACGCGTGCGTCAGCGATTGCAAGGGCGATGTCGGCCTGGCCAGCGACCGCTTCGGCGTCGCCGTAGGGCAGGAAATCCTGAAGGTGATCCCGGGACGCATTTCCACTGAAGTGGACGCCCGCCTGTCGTTCGACAAGGAGGCGATGCTCAAGCGTGCGCACCGGCTGATTGAGCTGTATGACAAGTCCGGCATTGGCCGTGACCGCGTGCTGATCAAGATTGCTTCCACGTGGGAAGGCATCCGCGCTGCCGAGATCCTGGAAAAGGAAGGTATCCAGACCAACCTGACCCTGCTGTTCTCCTTCGCACAGGCCGCAGCCTGCGCAGACGCCGGGGTGTTCCTGATTTCGCCGTTCGTGGGTCGTATCTACGACTGGTACAAGAAGGCCACCGGCAACGAGTACACAGGCGCAGACGATCCGGGTGTGCAATCGGTGACACGCATCTACAACTACTACAAGGCCAATGACTACAAGACCGTGGTCATGGGCGCCAGCTTCCGTAACCTGGGCCAGATCGAACAACTGGCCGGCTGTGACCGCCTGACCATCAGCCCTGATCTGATCGATAAACTGGCGGCCGATACCGGCAAGCTGGAACGCAAATTGTCGCCAGGCCATGCCGGTGAAGCACGTCTGAAGCTGGACGAAACGCAGTTCCGCTGGCTGTCCAACGAGGACGCCATGGCGACCGAGAAGTTGGCGGAAGGTATTCGCCAATTCGCCCGGGATCAGGAAAAGCTTGAGGCGCTGCTGCAGGCCAAGCTGTGATCTGATGGCTTGAAATGCAAAAAGGGCGACCCCTCACAGGTTCGCCCTTTTTCATGCGCGCCGCTTATTAAATCAATGGCGCTCCAGCGCATTCACCAGGTCATGAAACGCTTCACGATTGGAATCGTTCAGACCCATGAGGATCTTGTGCGCTTCCAGCACCTTGATCCGCACCACCTCTTCGGACTGATCCTGATCCGGCAGATCGTCCAGGCATTCCGGACACGGCACAGGCTGGTCAACGATATTGAACACCTGCTCGAAGCCCATGGACTGCAGCAGTCGGGTGATGTCTTCGTGGGTGGTGACGACGGTCGGCAGCAGGCCGACCTTTTGCCGCGACAGGATCGACAGCTTGGCCAACAGGCCAAGGGTCGTGCTGTCGATGCTGCGGGTTTCGGTCAAATCGATCACGATCGCGTTGAAATTCATCGCGGTGAAGATTTTCTCAATAGTCG
>NZ_JBNNVQ010000016.1:0-85056 GCF_050280625.1 Pseudomonas sp. NPDC089569 | reverse complement strand
GCCATCACCGTGAAAATGCCCCATGGGCTTTCGGCCAGGGCCTTGACCACGATCAGCGCCAGCACCGCGAGGATGATGATCATGATCAGGAAGCAACCGAACAGTGCAATGGTGCCGGGGATGCGGCCCATTTCCTCGCGGACCATGTCCCCCAGCGAACGGCCGTTGCGGCGGGTGGACATGAACAGGACCATGAAGTCCTGCACGGCACCGGCCAGCACCACACCGGCGATCAGCCACAGCGTACCGGGCAGGTAACCCATCTGCGCCGCCAGCACCGGACCGACCAGCGGCCCTGCGCCGGCAATGGCCGCAAAGTGGTGACCGAAGAGAATATGTTTGTTGGTCGGAACGTAGTCCAGACCGTCATTGTTGAGGACTGCGGGGGTGGCCCGTCGCGAGTCGAGCTGCATGACATTGTTGGCGATGAACAGACTGTAGTAGCGGTACGCAACCAGATAGATGGCCACGGCAGCGACCACAATCCACAAGGCGTTGATCGCCTCGCCTCGGCGCAATGCCACGACGCCAAGGGCGCACGCACCAACGATTGCCAACACCAGCCAGGGCAGATGGCGTAGCGGGCTATTATTATTTTTCATTTGAGTGTTCCAGCCAGAGTGGACAGAAAGACAGCCACCCCGAGTTTAGCTCTCCTGACGGCAAAGGCCATACCCCGACATTGGTCTAGAGCCCTGTCCTGGCTGGCAGGTTCTAACAAGGCGGGTCTATAGTCAGCGAACATTCAGAGGATTGCGCCATGAGCGAGCACCCAGCCGATCGCCGCCGCTTCAAACGTATCGCGTTCGATGCCAGAACCGAACTGCGCCAGGGGGATTACACCTGGCCGGTCAAGTTGATCGACCTGTCGCTCAAGGGCTTGCTGATCGAGCGCCCTGCCCCCTGGCTGGGCAATCGACAAAAGGATTTTTACGTCGACATTCATCTGAGCGAAGACGTCGACATTGAGATGGATGTGCAGCTGACCCATGACGAACATGGCCAGCTTGGCTTCGTTTGCCGCCACATCAGCCTGGAATCCATCGAGCGCCTGCGGCGGCTGATCGAGCTGAACCTTGGCGATGAGCAGGAGCTTGAACGAGAGCTGGGCGCCCTGATCGAAATCTGACAAACCTCGTAGGAGCGAAGCTTGCTCGCGAAAGCGGTGCAACTACCCACCAATTCCGTCAGATTGCTATCGCGAGCAGGCTCGCTCCCACCAGGTGAGCGCTATTCGAACAGTGCGTCCAACGCCTGTTCCAGCCGGGTAACGGCAATGATCTGCAATCCCGAAGGTGCCTCTTTCGGTGCATTGCCCTTGGGCACGATGGCGCGTTTGAAGCCATGCTTGGCAGCTTCCTTCAACCGCTCCTGACCACTGGGCACCGGACGCACTTCGCCCGATAGGCCGACCTCACCGAACACCAGCAGATCGTGAGGTAAAGGGCGGTTGCGCAAGCTGGACATGACCGCCGCCATCAACGCCAGGTCGGAAGCCGTCTCCAGCACTTTTACACCGCCGACGACGTTGAGGAATACGTCCTGGTCGTGGGTTGGAATGCCACCATGGCGGTGCAGGACCGCCAGCAACATCGCCAGGCGATTCTGATCCAGCCCCAGCGTCACCCGGCGCGGATTGGCCAGATGGCTGTCGTCCACCAGCGCCTGAACCTCCACCAACATTGGCCGTGTGCCTTCCCACGTTGCCATGACTACGCTTCCAGGGACCTCTTCCTGAGCACGCGTCAGAAAAATCGCCGACGGGTTGGAGACTTCCTTCAGACCTCTGTCGGTCATCCCAAACACGCCCAGTTCGTTAACCGCACCGAAACGGTTTTTTACCGCCCGCAGCAGGCGCAGACGCCCATCGGACTCGCCCTCGAAGTACAGCACCGTGTCAACCATGTGCTCCAGTACCCGCGGGCCGGCCAGCGCGCCTTCCTTGGTGACGTGACCGACCAGAAAGATCGCCGTGCCACTCTGCTTGGCATAACGCACCAGCAACGCCGCACTTTCGCGCACCTGGGACACGCCACCGGGTGCCGACTGCAATTGCTCGGTGAAAATCGTCTGGATCGAGTCGATCACCATGACCTTGGGCTTTTCCTGTCGGGCCGTGGCAATGATGGTTTCAATGCAGGTTTCGGTCATGACCCGCAGTTGATCCTGGGGCAAGCCCAGGCGGCGGGCGCGCATGGCCACCTGCTGTTGGGATTCCTCGCCGGTGACATACAACGCCGGCATGCTCTTGGCGAGATTGCACAGGGTTTGCAGCAGAATGGTTGACTTGCCGATCCCCGGGTCACCCCCGATCAACACCACGGAACCATCCACCAGACCACCGCCCAGTACCCGGTCCAGCTCACCGGAAGCCGTGGAGAAACGCGGGATCTCTTCGACGCTGACTTCGGCCAGGGTCTTGATCTGTGCCTGCTGGCCGGCCCATCCGGTACGCCCGCTCGGTGCGGCAGCCCCGCCACTTTCCACCATGGTTTCGGTCAGCGTGTTCCAGGCGCCGCACTCGCCGCACTGGCCGGCCCACTTGGGGAAGGTTGAACCGCACTCGGTGCAGCCGTACATGCGCTTGGCCTTGGCCATCTGAACCCCCGGCAAAACCGCGATGATAACGCAGCTGAGTCGGATCAGTATGCCGGGGTTATTCGAAGGCTTTCCCAAACTTGTTTCGAGGCCATAACGGTACAGGGCAAAGATGAAAATAATTTAATAAAGACACAATTAACGGAACGAGCTCGCAACTTGATCCATATCCCGCACTTCGAGCATTTGAAATACAACTGAAATACTAAAATTCACAGCTTGTCCAAGTTTTCAACAGGGATGCGTTAATCCACCTCAATAACTCCTGACAAAACCTGTACAAAACCTCACAAGTTAAAATCGAAGTGTACAAGTCAGCATCCACAAAACGAATAACACCAAACCAATCGACTATTTATTCGCCCCCTCCCCTGCTCTGAACTTTCAAATCCAGCCCAGCCATAACACTGCCTTCAAGGGAAGCTTGATAAAACAGTCGAAAATGACACCTACGCTCAACGGGGCCCGTTTTTACCCCTCTCATCCTCAAGACAGTCGACGTACCCATTCCAGAGCCCTCAGACACCCGGAAAACGCTTCCACGCCCGCCCGGTCGATTGCAGGCAAGCGCGGCAAGCCGTTGATTCAGGCAGGATGCACCGTGCTGATTTACACTGCGTTCACAAACCTCATCTGTAACAAGGAAATAACTATGGGCGTGCTCAGTGAGTTCAAGGCCTTCGCGGTCAAAGGCAATGTGGTCGACATGGCCGTCGGTATCATCATCGGCGCCGCTTTCGGCAAGATCGTCACCTCGTTCGTCGGTGATGTGATCATGCCTCCCGTGGGGCTACTGATCGGAGGCGTGGACTTCAGCGACCTGGCCATCACGCTCAAGGCCGCCAGCGGCAACACCCCTGCGGTGGTGCTTGCGTATGGCAAATTCATCCAGAGCATGATCGATTTCGTCATTGTCGCCTTCGCGATCTTCATGGGTGTCAAAGCCATCAACCGCCTGAAGCGCGAGGAAGCCGTGGCCCCAACCCTGCCGCCGGTTCCAACCAGGGAAGAAGAGCTGCTGGGTGAGATCCGCGATCTGCTCAAGGCCCAGAACAACAGGCCTTGAAGCCTGCCCCCTGACTGTAGGAGCGAGCACGCTCGCGAAGGTATGGAGAACGCCGTTGGGTGTCAGGTGTCCAGCGTCATCGTTGTCGACCATCGCCAGCCTGCTCGCTCCTACAGAAACTGGACGGCTCACCAGAAATTTTCCACCGCGACCTGGCCGGGTCTTCGGCTGAGACTCAAGTGCATGTCACGCTGCTTGAGCAGTTTGCGCGTGTCATCAATCATCTGCGGATTGCCGCACAACATGACCCGCGAATGCTCCGGGGCAAGCGCCGCCGCAGCCGCCTTTTCCAGCTCGCCGTTTTCGATCAGCGTAGTAATCCGGCCATTCAGCGCTCCGGGATGCTGCTCGCGGGTCACTGTGTTGATGACCTGCAATTTGTGCGCGAACTCGGTTAGATACTCACGCTGAGTCAGCTCCGCTATCAGCTCCTGATAGGCCAGTTCCCGGGATTCGCGCACGCTGTAGACCAGGATGATTCGCTCGAACTTCTCCCACACCTCAAAGTCCTGCAAGATCGACAGAAACGGCGCCAGGCCCGTGCCTGTGGATAACAGCCACAAGTCACGGCCATCGACGAAACGGTCCAGCGTCAGGTAGCCAAAGGCCTGGCGATCGACCAGCAACGTGTCGCCAACACCCAGCCGGCTCAGTTCGCTGGTGAACTCGCCTCCCGGAACGACAATGGAAAAAAACTCCAGGAACTCGTCAAAAGGCGACGACACCATGGAATAGGCGCGCCACACCGTAGTGCCATCCGCCTTGGTCACCCCCAGCCGGGCGAATTGCCCCGCGCGGAAACGAAAGCCAGGGTCCCTGGTTGCACGCAAAGTGAACAGGTTAGGGGTCAACGGCTGGACGTCGAGCAAGGTCTGACGCGTGAATTTCTCTTCGCTGGCGGTCATGGGAGGCTCCATGGAACGGATAGTCGCAGTGTCTCGCAAAGCGAAGCACATAAACACCGGCGATTTGTAGTGTCTTTTAGACAATGGTTCTCAAGTAACTAGCAACCAAGTAACCATCCAGTTAAATAAGTTCATTAACATTAGAACCGACATTTCAAATAACTGCGAAATTAAACCAAAAGTATTAGAACCAGACACCAACATAAAAGAAGTATCCAATCCAAAAAAATCTCAACCTTTCTATAAGAAACATCCTACACTGCAACTCGCGCAGACCTTCTGGATCCAAGATGCGCCATCAAGTCATTTTCAGACGGAGCCCCGTGATGGAAAGGTGGAAGGAGTCTCAACTTAAACAATTATCAATAACAACGGAGCTGGATACCGCCTACCAGGCTTCATTGAATTTCGCGAAAAACATCGGGTTTAAATATTTTGCCTTTTCAACGACTTGCCCGACAAAAACCGAGCACTTTCATACTGTTCGCTTCAACAATTATCCATCTTCCTGGAACTCCGAATACGAACAGAAAAAGTTCAGCGCAGTTGATCCGGTAGTAGCACATTGCAATCAATCCATGCTGCCCGTGCTATGGAGTGAGGAGCTTTACGCCAATGTCCCAAGGATATGGGAGCTGATGGAACTGCAAGGTCTTCAACACGGCTGGTCACACGCCATTCACGGCGAAGAGGATGATTTTTGCAGCATTGTGAGCCTGGCCAGAAGCCATTGCCCGATCAGCGCCTGGGAGCTGTATGAAAACCTCGGGTTCACTGTGTTTATCGGGCGTCACTTGCATAAATTGGTGACACAGACGCTGCCCAAGGCACCCGCTCAATCGTTCATGCCGCATTTGTCGGCACGGGAGATCGACGTATTGAAACTGGCGGCAGCCGGTAAGACGGCCTATGAAAGTGCCCGAATCCTCAATCTCAGCGCACGTACGATCAATTTTCATGTTCAGGAAGCCATCCGCAAATTCGGGGTCAACAACAAGATTGCCGCCGTGATTGCGGCCGTAAAGGCGGGCTATTTCAACAGCGACGCGATGCGCTGAGTGGAAAAACCTGCGGGTAATCCGGCGCAAAAAAACGTACCATTCACGGTCCCATCCAGACTGACGACGTGAGAGTTTTCCATGTCGCTGCCTACTCGGACGACCCGACCGTTGCGGTGCCTCTGCGCCGAGGGATACCCGTAGATTACCCAGAGCCCGCCCCATGCCCTTGCTCGAAACGCCTTTCGCCAGCCTCGACCTCATCCGCCAGCCCGAGCAGCAGAACGAACCACTGCAAGCCTTCGATGCCGCAGACGAATACCTGCTCAACCATCTGGCCGAACAGCAACCGTCTGCCGATGCCCGGGTTCTGGTGCTTAACGATAGTTTCGGCGCACTGGCCGCCAGCCTGGCCGGCAAGGTCAATGTGATCAGCAGCGGTGATTCGTACCTGGCGCTCCAAGGGCTGGAAAAGAACCTGGTCCGCAATGGCCGGGCCTATGATGCCGTGCCGTTCATTCCTGCCAGCGAAGCAGCGCCAGGACCGATTGACCGGGTGCTGGTACGGGTACCCAAGACACTCGCCTTGCTGGAAGAACAGCTGATCCGCCTGCAGGGCCAACTGGCTCCCGGCGCTCAAGTGATTGCCGGTGCGATGATCAAGCATTTGCCTCGCGCCGCGGGCGATCTGCTGGAGCGTTACATCGGGCCGGTGCAGGCATCGCTGGCGGTGAAAAAGGCTCGACTGCTGATCGCGACCGTAGAGGCCAAGGCACCAGCGACCTCGCCTTACCCGACCCGTTATCGACTCGACACACCCGCCATCGAGTTGCTCAATCATGCCAACGTGTTTTGCCGCGAAGGCCTGGACATCGGCACACGGGCGTTCTTGCCGCATTTGCCCAAGAGCCTCGGCTCGGCACGGGTCGCCGACCTCGGGTGCGGCAACGGTGTGCTGGCCATCGCCAGTGCGCTGCAAAACCCC
The DNA here is from genome assembly GCF_050280625.1 of Pseudomonas sp. NPDC089569. Taxonomy (NCBI): domain Bacteria; kingdom Pseudomonadati; phylum Pseudomonadota; class Gammaproteobacteria; order Pseudomonadales; family Pseudomonadaceae; genus Pseudomonas; species Pseudomonas sp. NPDC089569. The sequence goes on along the minus strand of NZ_JBNNVQ010000016.1, from coordinate 78,504 downwards.
GATGCCCATTACACCCTGGTGGACGAATCCTTCATGGCCGTGCAATCGGCGGCCGAGAACTGGCGCGCAGCATTGGGTGATCGCGATGTCACCGTACGTGCCGGTGATGGCCTGGCCGGACAGCCTTCGCAATCGCTGGACGTGGTGCTGTGCAACCCACCGTTTCACCAGCAACAGGTCGTCGGCGATTTCCTTGCCTGGCGGATGTTCCAGCAAGCCCGTGAAGCGCTGGTGGTCGGCGGTGCGCTGTACATCGTCGGCAATCGTCACCTGGGTTATCACAGCAAACTGGCGCGGTTGTTCCGTGGCGTGGAGCAAGTGGCGGCCACACCGAAGTTCGTGATTCTCAAGGCCCGCAAATAGCAGGGTAAAAAAAACCCTCCGATCGGAGGGTCAGGAAACCGTGCCTTGAGGCAGCGGGATGGGATGTCGGTTTCTCAGTGAGAGGTCAGACCGGCGGCGTTCATGAACATCCGCATCAGGCTGGCCACGATGAACAGCGCACCGACGCTGCCCAGCCAGATCAGGGCCAACCAGCCGAGCCGCTGCCACAGCGGCTTTTTTTCGGCTTCTTGAATGTCGTGCAGGGAATGTTTGCCACTCATTGCTTCGATCTCCTTCAGATCGACGGCGTCGCTGCCGACGCCATCGCGGGCAAGCCCGCTCCCACAGGTTTGTCGTTGGCTTAGTGGTAACCGTCTTCGTGGGTAACCTTGCCGCGGAACACGTAGTAGCTCCAGTAGGTGTAACCCAGGATGAACGGAATGATGAACAAGGTCCCCACCAACATGAAACCCTGACTCTGTGGCGGTGCGGCGGCGTCCCAGATCGAGATCGAGGGCGGCACGATGTTCGGCCACAGGCTGATCCCCAGGCCGCTGTAGCCGAGGAAGATCAACACCAGTGTCAGCAAGAACGGCGTGTAATGCGCGTTGCGGGCCACCGCGCGGATCAGCCCGTAAAGGGTCACCAGCACCAGAATCGGCACCGGCATGAACCAGAACAGGTTGGGCAGCGTGAACCAGCGGGCCGCAATCTCGGCATGGGCCAGCGGTGTCCAGATACTGACGATGCCGATCACCGCCAGCAACACGAACGCCAATGGCCGCGCCAGATCGTGCATCTGCTCCTGCAACTTGCCTTCGGTCTTCATGATCAGCCAGGTGCAACCCAGCAACGCATAAGCCACCACCAGCGCAACACCGCAAAACAGGGTGAAGGGTGTCAGCCAGTCCATGGAGCCGCCGGCGAACTGGCGATTGACCACTGGCAGGCCATCGATGAACGCGCCCAGCGCCACGCCCTGAAAGAACGTAGCGGTGACGGAGCCGCCGATGAACGCCTTGTCCCAGAGATGACGCTTGTCGTCCCTGGCCTTGAAGCGGAACTCGAAGGCCACGCCGCGGAAGATCAGGCCGACCAGCATCAGGATCAACGGCAGATACAGCGCCGAAAGCACGACCGAGTAGGCCAGCGGGAAGGCGCCGAACAACGCCGCGCCCCCCAGCACCAACCAGGTTTCGTTGCCGTCCCAGACCGGAGCGACGGTGTTCATCATCACATCGCGGTCGCTCTTGCCGGGAATGAACGGGAAGAGAATCCCGATACCGAGGTCGAAGCCATCCATGACCACGTACATCATGATGCCGAAGATGATGATCACGGCCCAGATCAGCGGAAGATCAATACCCATGATTCAAATCTCCTTGCTCAAGCTGCGGTCGGCATCGGAATGCTCGTCGTCGGCGGCGGACAACGGACGCGCCGGCGTACGCTTCTGGCCAGGCCCGCCATCGTTGGTTTCCTTGCCTTCATCGATCTTCGGCCCTTTGCGCACCAGGCGCATCATGTAGCCAAGACCTGCACCGAACAGCGCGAAATACACCACGACAAACAGGATCAGGGTGATGCTCATCTGCATGAAGCTATGGTTGGAGGACGCATCCGCCGTGCGCATCAGTCCGTAGACCACCCACGGCTGACGGCCGATTTCCGTGGTGAACCAACCGGCAAGGATCGCGATCAGGCCCGACGGCCCCATCCACAGGGCCAGGTACAGGAACGGCCGCGAGCTGTAGAGCTGATCGCGCTTGCGCAGCCACAGGCTCCACAGGCCGGTGAAAATCATCAGGAAACCAAGGCCGACCATGATGCGGAACGACCAGAACACGATGGTCGAATTCGGCCGGTCCTCAGGCGGGAACTCCTTGAGCGCCGGTACCTGCTTGTCCAGCGAGTGGGTCAGGATAATGCTGCCCAGATACGGAATCTCGACGGCGAATTTGGTCTTCTCCTCCTTCATGTCCGGCCAGCCGAACAGGATCAGCGGAGTCGCCTCGTTGCCGCGGTTTTCCCAGTGCCCCTCGATCGCGGCGATTTTTGCCGGCTGATGCTCAAGTGTGTTGAGACCGTGGAAGTCACCGATCACGGCCTGTATCGGCGCCACGATCAAGGCCATCCACATGGCCATCGAGAGCATTTTGCGGATCGCGGGATTGTCCTTGCCGCGCAGCAGGTGCCAGGCCGCCGAGGCGCCGACGAAGAAGGCCGTGGCGACAAACGCCGCCGTGGCCATGTGCATCAGGCGATAGGGGAACGACGGGTTGAAGATCACGGCCAGCCAGTCGGTGGGAATGACCTGGCCATTGACGATTTCGTAGCCTTGCGGCGTCTGCATCCAGCTGTTGGAGGCGAGAATCCAGAAGGTCGAGATCAGCGTACCGATGGCAACCATGACGGTCGCAAAGAAATGCAGGCCGCGACCGACCTTGTTCCAGCCGAACAGCATCACGCCCAGGAAACCGGCCTCGAGGAAGAACGCTGTCAGCACTTCATAGGTCAGCAGCGGCCCGGTCACGGAACCGGCGAAGTCCGAAAAACGGCTCCAGTTGGTGCCGAACTGATACGCCATGACCAGCCCCGAAACCACGCCCATGCCGAAGTTGACGGCAAAGATCTTCGACCAGAAGTGGTAGAGGTCCCGGTAAGTGTCGTTGTGGGTCTTGAGCCATAAACCTTCGAGTACCGCCAGGTAACTTGCAAGGCCAATGGTGATGGCAGGGAACAGAATGTGGAACGAGATAGTGAACGCGAACTGAATTCGGGCGAGATCAAGTGCCTCTAAACCGAACATAAGTCTTCCTCTGTCAGGTAGTACGGCTGCAGGCCTGAAGCCTGCACCCACGGCCCCCACGGGTATGGAGTGTGGCGAATCTCTATTTGTTGTTCTTTTACACGCATCGCTACGCAGGGAGTCTGGCCTTGCGGCCCCGGATCAATTCCGTCGATGGTTTTGATCTGGATCAAGCATCGTTGAAAGAGTAGTCCGATTTACGAGGTTGAACTGCGTGGTCTTTTGCCGCGTGACAAGTTGCCTCACGGCGACGGCAACAGGCAGAAACACATCCCCCGCGTCCACGGGATTGTCGTGCCGAGGAAATCGATGTCTGGCTAACTAAATTTTTTGTCATGGCAACTTCCTGTTACAGCTTGGTGATAATCTCGCCCTTCCCCTCATCCAGATTCGCCGTCAAATGCCCAGCCAAGAGCCCTTGCTGCTACGTCACCACCGCCCCTTTCTTGCGTTTTGGCTGGCACGGATTTTCACCGCCAGCGGTTTCCAGATGCTCACCGTGGCCATTGGCTGGAATCTCTACCAATTGACCGGGAGCGTGCTCGATCTGGGCCTGGTCGGCTTGGTGGAGTTCGCTCCTCGAGTGCTGTTCATGCTGCACACCGGGCACGTCGCCGATCGCTACGACCGGCGCAAGGTCGCGGCCATCTGCCAGTCCCTGCAGGCGCTGATTGCCCTGTCGCTGGCCATTGGCAGCGCGACTGACCATGTCACCCGGGAGATGATTTTTATCCTCGCGTTCCTGCTTGGCGCCGCCCGCTCTTTCGAAATGCCGACCACCCAGGCCTTGCTGCCGAGCATCGTGCCCAGCGCCCTGTTTCCCAGGGCCGTGGCTGCCGCGCAGTCTGCCCAGCAATCGGCGACCATCGTCGCCCCTGCCCTTGGTGGCCTGCTCTACGCCTTCGGCAGCGTGTGGGTGTACGGTCCGACGGTCCTGCTCTATGTCATAGCCTGCTCGCTGATGCTCAACCTGCCGGCCCGACAAACGCCGCTGAACAAAGGCAAGGCCACCCTGGACTCGCTGCTGGCCGGTATCCGCTTCATTCGCAGTCGCCCGGATATTCTCGGGGCGATTTCCCTGGACCTGTTCGCCGTGCTGCTCGGTGGCGCGACGGCCCTGTTGCCTGTGTTCGCCAAGGACATATTACTGACCGGCCCGTGGGGGCTTGGCCTGCTGCGCTCGGCGCCGGCGGTCGGTGCGCTGCTGATGTCCCTGCTGCTGGCACGATTTGCCGTGGAACGCCATGTCGGACGCGTGATGTTCACGGCGGTGGGTGTGTTCGGCGTGGCAACCATTGCCTTCGGCCTGTCGACGTCGTTCTGGTTTTCCCTGGCGGTGCTGGTGGTGTTGGGCGCTGCCGACATGATCAGCATGGTGATCCGCGCTTCTTTCGTGCAACTGGAAACCCCGGACGAAATGCGCGGCCGGGTCAGCGCCGTCAACGGGCTGTTCATCGGCGCATCCAACCAGTTGGGTGAGTTCGAATCCGGCCTGACCGCCCACTGGTTCGGCACTGTGCCGGCGGTGGTCATGGGCGGCGTCGGCACGCTGGTAGTGACCGGGGCCTGGATCAAACTGTTCCCGACCCTGGCCCGGCGCGACCGCATGCATGTGCCGGCCGAAGAGGTGAAAGCCTAGGCCAGCAACTCGCCCGCCACCGTCGCCCGCGTGGCTTTGCCGCAGAGTTGCTCGACCAGGGTCAGGGCGAATGTCAGCGCGGCGCCCGAGCCCTGGGCGGTGATGCAGTTGCCGTCGACCACGACCGGTTGATCGACGAAAGTGCAGCCTGACAGGTGATGACTGGCGGTGGGCAGGCACGTCATGCGCCGCTGACGCAGCACACCGAAGGCTTGCAGCGCCAGCGCCGGCGCTTCGGCGATGCCGGCGAACAGACGACCCGCCGCGGCCTGGTCCTTGACCAATTGCTGCAAGGGTTGATGGGCAGTCAGATGCTGCGCCCCCACGGCACCGCCGGGCAGGACAATCAGATCGAAAGGCTGGGCCAGCAGGTCCACCAGCATGGCGTCACAGGTCATGCGGGTACCGCGCGCGCAAGTGAGCATGCGCCGCCCTTCGATGCTTGCCACCACCACTTCCACTTTGGCACGGCGCAGTACATCGACCAGGGTCACGGCTTGCAGGTCATCGATGCCCTCGGCGAGGGTAATCAGGGCTCTAAAGGTCATGAGTGCCATCCACGGAGTGATCCTTAAAGCGTAGTCAGCTTTCCTTACCCTTGTTCGACACCCGCCATCACTTGATGTAAAGCTGCGTCGACATCGTATTGCCGGGCGCATTGATCGAGGTATTGCTGAAGGTGAAGGTGCCTTCCTGTTTGCCGGCCAAATCGAAAACGTACAGATTGCCGACGGTTTTTCTGCCCGGGACGCATTCGGTCAGGTTGCCATTGTCATAGGCACAGACCGGTGTGCGCGTGCCGTTCACCTCGAAACCATCCAGCGCGACCTGGGGTTGGCTGCGCCCGTAGCCCACTTCCAGCACGTAGATCTTGATGTTCGGGCCGCTGTGATCGCAGCGCGTCTGGGTCTGCCCTTCTTCGATGGTTTCAAAACCACAGCCAGGCGACTCGACTTTCAGCACTTTGACCTGGGTCAACGGCGGCGCCGAAGCCGCCGAAACGGATTGCGCACCCGCAAGCATGGCGATCAAGCCAGTGGCAAGGATCGATAGACGCTTTTTCATGCATACCCCCAAAAAGACAGCGCGCAGTATGGCTGGTTTGGGTAAAACGCAAAACATCGACGACGATCAACGCCATAGGCAGCCATAACCCCACGCGGCTGGTATGATGCGCGGCTTTTTCCGACCCACAGAAAATTCCCAGGCGCCTGCACCGGTCTGTGCTTTGCTGTTGAGGTCGATACATTCACGGCGCCGGGCGCGCCACGGGGAGCAGACATGCTGGAAAGGCTGTTTCAACTCAAGGCACACAACACCAATATACGTACCGAGATTCTGGCGGGCGTCACGACCTTTTTGGCCATGGCCTACATTCTGTTCGTCAACCCGAGCATTCTCGGCGAGACCGGCATGGACAAGGGCGCCGTGTTCGTCGCCACGTGCCTTGCCGCCGCCATCGGCTCCACGGTGATGGGCCTGATCGCCAACTACCCGATCGCCCTTGCGCCGGGCATGGGCCTGAACGCCTTCTTCACCTACACCGTGGTCCTGCACATGGGCCATACCTGGCAAGTGGCGCTGGGCGCGGTGTTCATCTCGGCCGTGTGCTTCTTCCTGTTGTCGATCTTCCGAATCCGGGAATGGATCATCAACAGCATCCCGCTGCCACTGCGTTCGGCGATTGCCGCCGGTATCGGTCTGTTCCTGGCGCTGATCGCCCTGCACAACGCCGGTATCGTGGTCAGCAACCCGGCCACCATGGTCGGCCTCGGCGACCTGAAACAACCGGCGCCGATTCTCGCTACCCTCGGTTTTGCCCTGATCGTCGCCCTCGAAGCACTCGCCGTACGCGGTGCAGTGCTGATCGGCATTCTTGTGGTGACCATCGTTTCCATCCTCATGGGCTTCTCCCCGTTCGGCGGCGTGATGTCGATGCCACCGTCCCTGGCCCCGACCTTCCTGCAACTGGACATCAAGGGCGCGCTGGACATCGGTCTGGTCAGCGTGATCTTCGCGTTCCTGTTCGTCGACCTGTTCGACAACTCCGGCACCCTGATCGGCGTCGCCAAACGCGCCGGCCTGATGGGCAAGGACGGTCACATGCCGAAAATGGGTCGCGCGCTGGTGGCTGACAGCACCGCCGCCATGGCCGGCTCCCTGCTGGGCACGTCGACGACGACCAGCTACATCGAATCCGCCGCCGGCGTGAGTGCCGGTGGCCGTACCGGCCTGACCGCCATTGTGGTGGCCATCCTGTTCCTGCTGGCGCTGTTCTTCTCGCCACTGGCGGCCAGCGTTCCGGCATTCGCCACGGCACCGGCCCTGCTGTTCGTCGCCGTACTGATGACATCCGGCCTGGCCGAAATAGACTGGGACGACATCACCGTCGCCGCGCCGGTGGTGATCACCTCACTGGCAATGCCGTTCACTTACTCCATCGCCAATGGCATCGCTTTCGGTTTCATTTCCTGGACCGCCATCAAGCTGATGTCCGGTCGCGGCCGTGAGCTGAACCCGGCGCTGGTGATTCTGTCGATTCTGTTCGTGATCAAGCTGGGTTGGTTCAACGCATGACATTTGATTCCCAGGCCTACGCCGCTCAGCTCGAAGACAAGGTCGCGCGCTTGCGCGACCTGCTGGCCCCGTTCGATGCACCGGAGCCGGTCGTTTTCGACTCGCCGCTGCAGAACTTCCGCCTGCGCGCCGAGTTCCGCCTGTGGCGTGAAGCCGGCGAGCGTCACTACGCCATGTTCTCCCAGGAAGACAAACGCACGCCGATCCTGATCGAAGAATTTCCGATCGCAAGCAGGCGCATCAACCAGTTGATGCCCAAGCTCAAGGCGGCGTGGCAGGCCAGTGCGCCGCTGAGCCACAAACTGTTCCAGGTGGAGTTCCTGACCACCCTGGCGGGCGATGCGATGATCACCCTGTGCTATCACCGTCCGCTGGACGAGCACTGGCATGCGGCGGCCACGAAGCTGGCCGCGGAGCTGGACGTCAGCATCATCGGCCGCTCCAAGGGCAAACGCGAAGTCATCGGTCACGATTACGTGGTCGAGAAGCTGGAAGTCGGCGGTCGCACTTTCAGCTATCGCCAGCCCGAAGGTGCCTTCACCCAGCCCAACGGCACGGTGAACCAGAAGATGCTCAATTGGGCGTACGACGCGCTCGGCGATCGCACCGACGATTTGCTGGAGCTGTACTGCGGCAACGGCAACTTCACCCTGCCGCTGGCCACCCGCGTGCGCAAGGTGCTGGCCACCGAAATCAGCAAGACCTCGGTCAATGCGGCGTTAAGCAACCTCAGCGAAAACGCTGTGGATAACGTCACCCTGGTGCGTCTGTCCGCCGAAGAACTGACCGAAGCGCTGAACGAAGTGCGGCCGTTCCGTCGCCTGCACGGCATCGATCTGAAAAGCTACGAGTTCGGCAGCGTATTCGTCGACCCGCCTCGTGCCGGCATGGACCCGGACACCTGCGAGCTGACCCGGCGCTTCGACAATATCCTCTACATCTCCTGCAACCCCGAAACCCTGGCGGCCAACATCGCCCAACTGCACGACACCCACCGCATCAGCCGATGCGCGATGTTCGACCAGTTCCCGTGGACGCATCACATGGAATCCGGCGTGTTGCTGACCCGGCGGTAACCCCCCGCCACCGCTGTAACTGTAGGAGCGAGCACGCTCGCGATGAACGCCCGGCCACCGCGGGGAATCAAGTTGCCAGCGTTATCGTTGACGACCATCGCGAGCCTGCTCGCTCCTACAGGGTTTCAGCCAGATTGATTGTTTCGATACTCGGTCGTGGTAATGCCCTTGTAGCCCCAGTTATCGGTGTCGATTTCTTCGATCACGATGTGGGTCAGCTCCGGCGGCTTGCCGAGGACGCGTTGCAAGGTCTCGGTAATTTCGGCGATGACCTGGGCTTTCTGCTCCCGGGTAACACCATCACGGGTGATACGTACGCTGACGAAAGGCATGCTGCTTCTCCTGCTGGGCTGATGAAGAAAGGCTGACCAATGGCGCTCACTGTATCTGTGTGCCGGCATCTGATAAATACGGGTTAATGCACTTAATTCGATCCCCGGTGTAATCAATCATGCAGCGACAATTCGACGATCTTCAGTTGGGCAGCATCGAGCTGTTTTGTCTGGCCGCCGAGGCCGGCAGCTTTACCGCGGCGGCGCTGGTGGCGGGTGTCACGCCTGCTGCGGTCAGCCGATCGGTGTCGCGCATGGAAGAACGCCTGGGCGTACGACTTTTTGCACGCACTACCCGCAGCGTCAAGCTGACCGACAGCGGTCGGCGCTATTACGAAGAATGCCGCCAGGCACTGGCGCAACTGGTCGAAGCCCAGCGCGAAGTCATGGGCCAGCAGCAAGTGCCGTCCGGCACCTTGCGCATCAGCATTCCGACCACTTACGCCCATCATCGGATCCTGCCGTTGTTGCCGGCCTTTCGTGCGCGCTTTCCGGCGGTCAAGGTCGAGTCGCACATCAGTAACCGCAACATCGATTTCGTCGGTGAAGGTTATGACATGGCGATTCGCGTGCGGGCGATTCCCGATTCCGGCCTGATCGCACGGCATCTGGAAGACGCCGCGCTGGTGATGATTGCCAGCCCCGATTACCTCAAGCAGGCCGGCACTCCGCAAACCCTCGACGATTTGCAGCACCACGAATGCATACAGTACGAACTGCCCAGCAGCGGCCGGCGTATCGCCTGGTTGTTCAATGACAAGGGTGAGCAGCGCGAGATCCTGGCCGAAAGCAATTTCTGCTGTTCCGACGATGTGCTGGGTGGCGTGACGCTGGCGAAAAACGGTGCGGGGCTGTTCCAGACCTATCGCTTTATCGTCGAGAAAGAACTGGCCGATGGCTCGCTGGTGGAAGTGCTCAAACCTTTCGGCGGTCGCTCGCGCCCCTTCACCCTGCTCTATCCACAGAGCCGCCACATGCCGCTGCGCCTGCGCGCGTTCATCGATTTCCTGTTGGAACACCTACCGCGATAAAGGCGAAACCGTCCGATCACCGCACACAATACGCCGGGGCGTCGCCCCTTCAATTGACCAAATTAACCATCTAGTACAATTTATCTCCACAGGCTGAAAACCTCGGCCAATGCCAAAAACAATAAGTGGAGAAACACTGATGGCCCCCATCATTCTGGTGCTCAACGGCCCGAATCTGAACCTGCTCGGCACTCGTGAACCGGCGACTTACGGCCACGAAACCCTGGCTGACATTTCTGCGCTGTGCGGCGCCGCCGCCGAAGAATTCGGCCTGAAGGTCGAATTTCGCCAGACCAACCATGAGGGCGAACTGCTCGACTGGATTCACACCGCCCGCGGCCGCTGCGCCGGAATCGTGATCAACCCCGCCGCCTGGACTCACACGTCGGTGGCGATACGCGATGCCCTGGTTGCCAGCGAACTGCCGGTGATCGAAGTGCACTTGTCCAACGTCCACGCTCGCGAGCCTTTCCGCCATCACTCCTTCGTGTCAGGCATCGCCACCGCGGTACTGGCCGGGTTTGGCAGCCATGGCTATCGCCTGGCCCTTGAACATTTCAGCCAGCGTCTGAAAGGGTGAACATCGTGAACCAGACCAACAGGGTATTGGCCGGACTGATCGGTGCCGGCATCCAGGCGTCACGCACTCCGGCGTTGCACGAACACGAGGGCGATGCCCAAGGCTTGCGATACCTCTATCGCCTGATCGACCTCGATCAGCTGCAACTCGACTGCGATGCCCTGCCCGACCTGTTGATGGCCGCCGAGCGCATGAACTTCACCGGGCTGAACATCACCTTTCCGTGCAAGCAGGCGATCATCCCGCTGCTCGATGAACTGTCGCCGGAAGCCCGGGGCATTGGCGCCGTCAATACCGTGGTGCTCAAGGACGGCAAACGCATCGGCCACAACACCGATTGCCTGGGGTTTGCAGAAGGTTTTCGTCGGGGTTTGCAAGGCGTTGCCCTTGAACGGGTCGTACAGATGGGCGCCGGTGGTGCCGGCGCCGCCGTTGCCCACGCCCTATTGATCGAGGGCGTGCAGCAACTGAGCATTTTCGATGTGGACATCAGCCGCGCCCAAAGCCTGGCCGACAACCTCAACCAACATTTCGGCAGCGGTCGCGCGGTGGCGGGTCATGACTTGGCACTGGCCCTGGCACAGGCCAATGGCCTGGTGAACACCACGCCGATGGGCATGAAAAAACTGCCGGGCATGCCGGTGCCCGTCGAACTGCTCCGACCGCAATTATGGGTGGCGGAGATTGTTTACTTTCCGCTGGAAACCGAACTGCTGCGCAACGCCCGCGCCCTGGGATGCCGGACGCTGGACGGTGGCAACATGGCGGTGTTCCAGGCGGTCAAGGCATTCGAACTGTTCAGCGGCGTGGTGCCGGATGCCCAGCGGATGCTGGCGCATTTTCAGAGCATGAATACCTGACGCGAATCTGTAGGAGCCAGGCTTGCCGGCGAACCTGGCGACACGGTGGGTCGGGTTCGCCGGCAAGCCTGGCTCCTACACCGGATGAATCAGATCAGGCTTGCAGGTAGCGCAGGACCGACTCGCAGATCATCTGGCGATGACGTTGCTTGATGCTTTCGTCCGGCAGGTCGATCTGGAAAATCTCGCCAAAGGTGTGGCGGTTCGACACGCGATAGAAACAGAACGAACTGATCAGCAAATGCACATCCAGCGGATCGAGGCCGGCGCGGAACACGCCTGTCTCGGCACCGCGACGCAAAATCTCGCCCAGTGAATCGAGGATGGTGTTGTTCATCGCCTTGATCGCATCGGAACGCTTTACGTATTCGGCGTTGTGAATGTTCTCGATGCTGACGATGCGCACAAAATCGACGTTGCGGTCATGGTGATCGAAGGTGAACTCCACCAGGCGCCGAATCGCCTCCACCGGCGCCAGCTCAGCCAGATGCAGGCGGTTTTCCGTGTTGCGGATGTCACCGTAGAGCTTCTCCAGCACCTCGACGTAGAGCTGTTCCTTACTGCCGAAGTAGTAATAGATCATGCGTTTGGAGGTGTGGATACGCTCGGCGATGGCATCGACGCGCGCGCCGGAAAGGCCCTGTTGAACGAACTCGACAATCGCTTCCTGGAGGATGTTGTCGCGGGTCTTTTCCGGATTGTTCTTGCGACTCTTGCGCGGCTCGGGAGCCGGTTGGCCGGACGCTGCGGGGAGTTCTGATGTCATTGTCATTGCGGGCTCACGGCCATCACTGCACAAGCGGGCGATTATGAGCCGCGCCGCACAGCGAAGGAAGCCGTGCGGCAACGGTTTGTCGGCCGCTTTACCATTTTCCTACAACTTTGCCTGACGTACGCCGCCACTTCGGGACTTGGCCATGGCCGCCAGTCGCACCGCAACGTTGGCCGCCCCGTAACCGGCATAGCCGTTCTTGCGCTGGATGATCTCGAAGAAAAACCGCCCTTCGAACGGCTCGGTATACACGTGGAACAGCTCGCCGCCCTGGGCATCGCGGTCGTACAGCACGTTGAAATAGGCCAGTTCGCTAAGGAACTCATCGTCGAAATCAAAGCGCGCAGCCAGGTCATCGTAATAGTTGAGCGGAATATCCAGCAGCGGGACGCCCGCCTCTTTCGCGCGGCTGACCTGGGCGAAGATGTCATCGCAATCGAAGGCAATGTGATGGACGCCAGAGCCGCGATAACTCGACAACGCATGTGAGATCGCGGTGTTGCGGTTCTCGGAAATGTTCAGCGGCAAGCGGATCGAACTGTCGCGACTACGTAGCGCACGGCTTTTCACCAGCCCATAGGGATCGGGCAGGACCACCTCGTCATCGGCCTCGAAGTCCAGCAGACTCTTGTAGAACAGCACCCAACTGTCGAGGCTGTCGGCGGGCAGCGCCATGGCCATGTGGTCGATTCGCTTGAGACCACCGCTGCTCACCGCGCCGGGCAGCAGGTTGAAGTCCGTGCCATAGACGTCGGCGTGCTGGTCCACCAGGTAAATCAGGCTGCCATCTGGCGCACGCACGGCGGCCAGCTCCAGTTCATTGGGGCCGACCAGCCCGCGATAAGGCTGGCCTTTATACGCGACAGCACGAGCCAGAGCGCTGGCACTGTCCTTGACCCGCACAGCGGTGGCGCACAGCGACGGACCGTGTGCCTCGAAAAAACTGTGGCCGAACGAGTAAGGCTCGGAGTTGAGGATCAGGTTGATATCGCCCTGACGCAGCAAACTGACACTCTTGGAGCGATGCTGGCCAGCCTTGACGAACCCCAGCCGCTCCAGCCAATGGGAGAGCTTGGCGCCAAGGCTTTCGTCCACGGCGAATTCGAGAAACTCGACACCGTTGTACTCGCTGGCCTTCGGCGTCTCGAACAGGATGTCGAGGTTGTTCGAGGCTTGAGTTTCCTGCGCCAGTCGCTGGCGGGTTTTCTCTTCCAGATACAGCAGCGAGCGCAAGCCGTCGGCGGCGTTGGCCCGAGGCGGCGCGGCGCGGAAACCGTCGTTGAAAATCTCCAGCGACAACGGCCCGCTGTAGCCGCTCTTGATGATCGGGGCGAGGAAACCCGGCAAGTCGAACTCACCCTGGCCGGGGAAACAGCGGAAGTGCCGGCTCCACTCCAGCACATCCATGGCCAGAATCGGTGCGTCGGCCATTTGCACGAAGAAAATCTTGTCGCCGGGAATCTCGGCGATGGCACTCGGGTCGCCCTTGAGCGACAGCGTGTGAAAGCTGTCGAGCAGCACCCCGAGGTTCGGATGATCGGCCTGCCGGACGATGTTCCACACCTGTTGATACGTGTTCACATGTCGGCCCCAGGCCAGCGCCTCGTAGCCAATGCGCAGCCCACGCGCGCCAGCGCGCTCGGCCAGCAGGCGCAAGTCGTCGACCAGAATTTGTTCATCGCCGATCGAGTCGGCCGAAGCGTTGCTGCACACCAGCACCAGGTCGGTGCCCAGCTCCTGCATCAGGTCGAACTTGCGCTCCGCCCGCTCCAGGTTGCGCGGCAAGCGGTCGCGACGGCAGCCTTCGAAATCCCGGAAGGGTTGGAAAAGCGTGATGGCGATGCCCAGATCAGCGCACATCTGCCTGATTTCCCGTGGGCTGCCATCGTAGTAGAGAAGATCGTTCTCGAAGATTTCCACGCCGTCGAACCCGGCGGCGGCGATGGCTTCGAGCTTTTCCGGCAGAGTACCGCTCAAGGATACGGTGGCAATGGAACGCTGCATGTTTCGACTCCCGGGGCTGGGGACATTCTTGTTGGGGCATCGCACGCTGTTTGTCGGGGCACTGCTTACGGATGATGGCGATTTCATTGACGCCATCGCCGGCAAGCCGTGCTCCTACAGGTATTGCGTTTATCTTGAGGTGAATTATTGGCTGCAAGATGCTCCACAGCAATGCAAAGTGTACTATCCGGTTAGTTTTGTGTTCGATTATCGAACAAAATGGTCGTTGGCGAATTGACGATTTTTTGTTCACTGCGCAACATCAACACCACATCGGGTCCGATCTTCAATGGCCGATCCCGGTTGATAACGACCCAGAACACCACATAAAAATTTCAAAAAACGGGTATACGCTCATGCGCTCATTCAACGCCTTGCTCGCTCCAACCACCGTCATTACGCCTTGCCTGGCGTCCATCCGAACCTCGCGCACCGCTGGCATTACCGTGCCGCTCGCTGAATAACCGTCAGTCGACGAACAACAGCCGATCGATCCTTTCGCGTCCGCCGCCAGCGATTGATCACGCGCCCTTGAAGTCCAGACGAGCCTCGCTTGTCAGTCATTGAACGGATGGCACACATGTTTCCTACTCAGAGTTCTCAAACGGAAAGCTCCCGCATGGCCCCGGCCATGAGCACCGCCACTGGCGGTATCGGCGACAAGATCCGCGGTGCCATGGCCGTCGGCAAAACCCGTTGGGGCATGCTGGCGCTGGTGTTCTTCGCCACCACCCTGAACTACATCGACCGCGCCGCGCTCGGTGTCATGCAGCCGATCCTCGCCAAGGAAATGAGCTGGACGGCGATGGACTACGCCAACATCAACTTCTGGTTCCAGGTCGGCTACGCCATCGGTTTCGTGCTGCAAGGCCGCTTGATCGACCGGGTCGGGGTCAAGCGCGTGTTCTTCTGCGCGGTACTGCTCTGGAGCCTGGCGACCGGTGCTCACGGCTTGGCCACTTCGGCGGCCGGGTTCATGGTCTGCCGCTTCATCCTCGGCTTGACCGAAGCCGCCAACTACCCGGCCTGCGTGAAAACCACGCGCCTGTGGTTCCCGGCCGGCGAGCGCGCGGTGGCCACCGGGATTTTCAACGCCGGGACCAACGTCGGCGCAATGTTCACCCCGATGTTGCTGCCGCTGATCCTGCATGCCTGGGGCTGGCAGGCCGCGTTTCTGTGCATGTCGGGGCTGGGTGGCCTCTGGCTGGTGCTCTGGGGCTTGAAATACTTCAACCCGGAAGACCACCCGCGCGTCAAACAGACAGAACTGGACTACATCCAGAACGAAGTCGAACCGGAACAAGCCCGCGTACCGTTCTCGCGAATCTTGCGCATGCGCGGCACCTGGGCCTTCGCCCTGGCCTACTCGATGACCGCGCCGGTGTTCTGGTTCTACCTGTACTGGCTGCCGCCGTTCCTCAACCAGCAATACAACCTGGGCATCAACGTGACCCAGATGGGCATTCCACTGATCATCATCTACATGACGGCCGACTTCGGCAGTGTCGGCGGCGGGATCCTGTCCTCGTTCCTGATCGGTCGCGGCGTCAACCCGATCAAGGCGCGGCTGCTGTCCATGTTCCTGTTCGCCTGCTGCATCATCGGCGTCGTCATGGCGGCCGGCTCCAGCAACCTGTGGATCGCCGTGTTCGCCATTTCCCTGGCCATCGGCGCGCACCAGGCCTGGACCGCGAACATCTGGAGCCTAGTGATGGACTACACGCCCAAGCACATGATGAGTACGGTGTTCGGCTTCGGCGGCATGTGCGCTGCGATTGGCGGGATGTTCATGACCCAGATCGTCGGCCACATCCTGACGGTCACCAACAACAACTACACCGTGCTGTTCACCCTGATTCCGGCGATGTACTTCATCGCACTGACCTGGATGTACTTCATGGCACCGCGCAAGATCCCGACCGTCACAGAGTAAAAGCCCGGCGCAATACCCCTTGTGGGAGCGAGCCTGCTCGCGATAGCGGACTGTCATTCAACCTTGATGTTGTCTGATACATCGCCTTCGTCGGATCGCCGCCCGGAGCAGGCTCGCTCCCACAGTTTTTAGCGGCGACTTTGCTGCCACGCCGCCGCCAGGCCGCTGCAACAAATCACGGCGATGCCGATCACGGTGGTCAGGGTCGGGGTATGGGAAAACAGAAACCAGCCCAACAGGCCGGCAAACACGATCTGGCAATAGCTGAAGGGGGCCAACAAGGCCGGTGCCGCCAGACGAAAAGCCTGGGTCAGGAACAGATGCGCCGTCATCCCGCAGGCACCCAGCGCCAGCATCATCGCCCCGTGGACCAGGTCAGGTGTTTTCCAGAAGAACGGCACCAGCGCACTCATCACCAGGGTATTGCACACCCCGGCGAAGAAGTTGCTGGTGGTCGGGCTATCGACCTCGCTGAGCTTGCGGGTCAACAGTTGATAGAAACAGAAAAACAGCGCCGAGCAAAACGGCAGCAATACCGCCGGCGTGAACAAGTCACCACCGGGGTGCACGATGATCAGCACCCCGATAAAGCCGCAAGTCACCGCCAGCCATTGCCCACGCGTAACGCGCTCACCCAGCAGCGGTACCGACAGCGCGGTGACCAGCACCGGTGCCAGAAAGTTGACCGAGGTGGCTTCAGCCAACGGGATGTACATCAACCCTGTGGTGAAGAACAGGCTGGTGCCCAACAGACACAACGCCCGGATTAGCTGAAGCAACGGCCGCTTCGTGCGCAGCACCCGCAGCCCGGATTGCGGAAGAAAGATGCCGGCCATCAGCAAGGTGTGAACCAGATACCGCGCCCACACCACCATCACAATCGGATAGAAGCCGGAAAGGTATTTGGAAAAGGCGTCATGGCTGGAGAACAGGAAGGTGGCGACTACGATCAGCAAAATCCCTTTGAAGGGCTGATTGACGCCGGAAAGCGGGGTGCTGACGGTCATTGGGGTTCCTTTGCTTACATCTTGAATCTGTAGGAGCGAGCAAGCTCGCGATGGACCGGAGAACGCCGCTGGGTGTCTGGTTTCCAGCGTCATCGTTGACGTCCATCGCGAGCTTGCTCGCTCCTACAGGTGAAGGGTGTAGATCAAATACGTGCCAACAATTGCAGGGTTTTATCCAGCGCCATTTGCGCCCTGTCCAGCGCACTCACGCCCTGCTCCAGCAATTGCACCGTGGGAATCTCCAGACTCAGTGCAATATTGTCCGGCAAACAGCGCAACAGCCCCGGCAGATCACAATCGCCATCGCCTGGAAAACGTCGCTCGTTACGGGCCTGACGCAAGATCTCGGCCATGTCCGCAGGCGTGGGTCCCGCCACATCGCACAACTGGGCATACCGTAACCGTGAAGGGGCAACCCTGGCCAGATCTTCCAGCCGTGAACCCGAACGATCGAAGTGAAACGCGTCCACCAGCACCGCCGCGTTATCACGTGCGGCGTTGTGCACGATACGCACCGCTTGCTCAAGATTGCGCGCATCGGTCCAGGGCATGAACTCCAGATGCGGATGCAGTCCGTAGGGCGCCGCCAGATCGCAGAGCCTGGCGAAGTTGTCCGTCATTCGCGACTCATCGGGATCGTTACCGGCCACCAGCAGCTCAGTGGCGCCAAACTCGGCGCCCACCGCCAGAATCTCCTCGAATTCGGCGACGACGGTTTCCGGTTTCAGGCGCAGGATTTCAACATCCAGCACACCGATCCCCGTGTCGCGCAGACGCGCCAGGGTCCGGCGTCGTAAATCCCTGTCGGCGACCAACGCAAAATGGTGCTCCTGCGGCGTGGCAGGCACCAAGCGCAAACCGACATGGCTGTATCCGGTCTGGGCCGCCACCTCGACCATGTCGGGCGGGGACAACTCCAGCACGGTCAGGCTGGCCAGGGAAAATATCCGCTTGCTCATGGTCAGCCCTCGATCACGGATGGCGCGCAGGCACGACCGGTTTCGGCGGCTTGGCGTATGGCCTCGACCAGCGCCAGCGTGCGGGCAGCATCGGCGGCACTCACCAGCGGCTCGACCTCCCGGCGTGCGACACGTACGAAATGCTGCAACTGCAAACGCAAGGCTTCATCGGCGGTGACAGGCTCCTGAGTCGACGCCAATACCTGATGCCAGCCACCGTCGACTTCGGTGTAGTGCCAGCGCTTGAGTTGCGGAATGCTCAGCGCACCGCCGGTGCCTGCCAGCAAATAACA
Source organism: Pseudomonas sp. NPDC089569 (assembly GCF_050280625.1). Lineage (NCBI taxonomy): Bacteria > Pseudomonadati > Pseudomonadota > Gammaproteobacteria > Pseudomonadales > Pseudomonadaceae > Pseudomonas > Pseudomonas sp. NPDC089569. The sequence continues at coordinate 60,308 of NZ_JBNNVQ010000016.1, read as the reverse complement.
GGGCTGGTCGGCCTGTCGCGGGTAGACCGGGTTTTCTCCCGAACCTAGCTCCCAGCTCCAGGGCGCCGCCACGCCGTCGGAGCCGGTCATGCTGCCCAGGGCGCCGTTGTCGAATTGCAGCAGCACCGCCGCGTTGTCCTCATTGGCGAATCCGCGTATCGCATTGCTGGTGACGGCCTGTACCTGAACCACTTCCCCACACAAGTGCCGCAACAGATCGAGGTCATGAATCAGGTTGGTCAACAACATGCCTGCGCCCGCCTCACGACGCCAGGGTGTTTCGAAGTAACTGTCGGGCTTGCGCAATTGCCAGAGCGCCGTGACCGTGGTCAGGCGTCCCAGCGCACCGCCATGGACAAGCTCATGGGCGCGAGCGATCAATGGATTGTGTCGGCGGTGATGGCCGACCAGGACCGGGACACCCGTGGCTTTCGAAACCGCCACCAGCTCGCGGGCCTCATCGAGGTTCACGCCCACCGGTTTTTCCAGCAGCACCGGCACACCGGCCGCCAGACAATCAAGCGCGGTCTGGACATGCAGATTGTTCGGATTGGCGACGATGACCGCGTCCGGCCGGGCCTGCTCCAGCATCTGACAGTGGTCGGCGAAATACGCCACGTCCCATTCTTCTGCCAGAGCGGCGGCTTGCGATCCCGGATCGGCCACCGCGCACAGGATCGCCTCGGTCAGTGATTTCAGATGCCGGTAATGCTGCTGTCCCATATTGCCGGCGCCGATCAGGGCGATGCGAAGGGGTGAACTCATGGTGGGGTCCTCTTCTGGTTATTGTCGGAGAGTGAACACCAACAATCTAGAACCGAGTTCCACTTTATTGCATACACCAACACGAAAAGTGTTCGAATAACGCACAATTTGTCGAGCTCCCACCAATTCCCGTAGGAGCCAGGCTTGCCGGCGAAGGCGGCCTGACGTCATGCGGCACATTCGAAAACGCCTTCGCCGGCAAGCCTGGCTCCTACGGATTTGGGGGCGCCAAAAATAGGGGGATGCAGGGGTCTTAGTTGAACAGCTCCGACGCCACGCTCGCCGCCGACAACTCGGCGGTAAACGCCAACAACAACGGCGCCAGTTCATGCAGGCGCGCGCCCGGCATCCGCGCACTCGGCCCGGCGATGCTGAGCACCCCGATCACCCGGCCATCGGCGGGATGGCGCACCACCGCGGCAATCGCCGAGGTGCCCACCGCCGAGCTTTCCTCGACACAGGCGTAACCCTGTTCGCGCGCCAGGCGCAGGCGCTCGAGCAATTCGATGTTGGAGCGCGGTGCGTTCGGGCCCAGCTCCAAAGGACGGTCCACCGCCTGGCGTTCCACCAGCGACAAGGCTTCGGCGTCGCTCATGCACGCCAGCCAGGCATGCCCGGAAGCGGTGTAGAACAGTGGCGCATCACGGCCCATGTCCGGGTCGTAGCGCAGGCCGGAACGGGCGCCCTGGGACTTGGCGATCCAGGTCTGGCGCTCACCCTCGATCACCCCCAGACGCACCAGTTCACCGGTTTCCTGGGCCAGCCTGTCGAGTACCGGTTGCACGATATCGGCACCGCTGCTCGACAGGTAACGGAAGCCCATCGCCACCAGTTTGGTCGACAAGTGGTAGCGCAGGTTTTCCGGATTCTGCCGCACGTAACCCAAGCGGATCAGCTCGGCAAGCAAGCGGTGGGTGGCGCTCTTGGGGATATCCAGTTGCTCGGCCAGGGTCTGCATCGGCAAGCCGCGAGGGTCGCTGGTAAGACTTTCGAGCACACTGAAAACACGTTCTATCTGACTGCCGGCCATGGGAGATTCCACGCAATTTTTGCCGATTCTAAAAGACAAGCCTTCGGATGAGAAATCTGGAACCAACCGTCCGATAACCGCCCACTTTACGCGCCGCACCCTTGCCTGCCCGAATGCGATCTTTATATTTTCTGGAACCAAATTCCAAAACAATAAAGACTGGAGTCCGAACAATGCCTGCCGAACCGCATTTTCTTCCCGACATCGATTGCGATGTGCTGGTTGTCGGCTCCGGTGCGGCCGGGTTATCGGCGGCCGTGACCGCCGCGTGGCATGGTCTGAAGGTCATCGTGGTCGAGAAGGACCCGGTGTTCGGCGGCGCCACGGCCTGGTCCGGCGGTTGGGCCTGGGTGCCCTGCAATCCCCTGGCCCGGCGTGCCGGCATCGTCGAAGACGTTGAACGGCCGCGCACTTACTTGAAGCACGAATTGGGCGAGCATTTTGATCCGGCGATGATCGACGCCTTTCTCGAGGCCGGCCCGCAGATGGTGGCGTTCTTCGAACAACACACTTCGCTGCAATTTTCCGACGGCAACGCGATTGCCGACATTCATGGCGATACGCCGGGCGCCGGCACCGGCGGACGCTCGGTGATTGCCGCGCCGTACGACGCACGAAAAATCGGCAAATTGCTCAAGCGCCTTCGCAAAACCATGCGCGAAACGTCTTTCATGGGGATGCCGATCATGGCCGGCAGCGACCTCACGGCCTTTCTCAACCTGAGTCGTTCGCTGTCGGCGGCCTGGCACGTCACCCGACGCTTTACCCGCCACCTGCTCGACCTCGCCGTGCATGGCCGGGCGATGCATCTGGTCAATGGTGTGGCACTGGTAGCACGCCTGGCAAAGTCGGCCGACGACCTCGGCGTGCTGCTCTGGGAATCGGCGCCGGTCAGCGAATTGCTGCACGAACACCATAAAGTACGCGGCGCCGTGGTCCGTACCGCCAAAGGCTCGGTGCGCATCAAGGCACGCAAGGCGGTGGTGCTGGCGGCGGGCGGTTTCGCCAATGACATTGAACGCCGCAAGGCGTTGTTCCCGCGTACGCCAACCGGCCATGAGCATTGGGCCTTGCCGCCGCTGGGCGTATCCGGTGATGGTCTGCGCCTGGGGGAAAGCGTCGGCGCCCAAATGGCAACCGACCTTCAATCCCCTGTCGCCTGGGCGCCGGTTTCACAAGTGCGATACAGCGACGGCAGTACGGGGCACTTCCCGCACATCATCGAGCGCGGCAAACCCGGCATCATTGGCGTTCTAAGCAACGGCCAGCGCTTCGTCAATGAAGCCAACGGTTACTACGACTACGTGACGGCCATGGTCGCTACTGCGCCGCCCGGCGAGGAAGTCGCCTCCTGGCTGATCTGCAGCCACGGATTCCAGCGCCGCTATGGCCTGGGCATCTCCCGGCCGTTTCCGGTGCCGCTGTCGCCCTTTATCCGCAGCGGCTATCTGAAAACCGGCAACACCCTTGAGGAACTGGCCTCGGCCTGCGGCATCGATCCGACGGGTTTGCGCAGCACGGTATCGGATTACAACCGCCACGCACGCAACGGCGAAGACCCGCAGTTCGGCCGAGGCTCGACGCCCTTCAACCGCAAGCAGGGTGATGCGCTGCACCACCCCAACCCCTGCGTCGCACCGATAGAACAGGGGCCGTTTTATGCCGTGAAGGTTCAGCCCGGTTGCTTCGGCACCTTTGCCGGACTCAAGGTCAATCGGCACGCCCAGGTGCTCGACAGCGCCGGACAGGTCATCGCCGGCCTTTATGCGGCGGGCGGCGACATGGCCAGCATCATGGGCGGGCACTACCCCGCGGGTGGCATCAACATCGGCCCGGCACTGACATTTGGCTACATCGCGGCACGGCACATTGCAGGAATCAGCGCTTGTGAACAGGAGATCGACCATGCAGCACATCGTTAACGCTCAAGGATTGAACATGCCCAAACTTGGCCTCGGCACCTGGCCGATGCTCGGAGAGGACTGCACCCGTGCCGTGGAACAGGCCCTGGCCCTGGGATATCGACACATCGATACGGCGGCGGCCTACAACAACGAAGAGGCCGTCGGTCAGGCACTGGCGAACAGTCCGACACCGCGTGAGCAGATTCACGTCACCAGCAAGGTCTGGTGGGATCAATTACAGCCCGACGCCATACGCCACTCCATGGACCGCAGTCTCAAGGCCCTGCGCAGTGACTACGTCGACCTGTTCATGATCCATTGGCCCAGCGTCGACTGGAATTTGCCCCGCACCCTGGAAACGCTGGCGTCGTTCAAGGAGCAGGGTCTGGCACGCAACATCGGCGTGGCGAATTTTCCCCTGCCCCTGTTGCGCGAAGTCGTCGAAGTGTTCGGCATTCCACTATCAGCGATCCAGGTCGAGTACCACGTGTTGCTCGGACAAAACGCGCTGCTCGACTACGCCCGTCAACACGACATGGCGCTGACGGCCTACTCGCCACTGGCGCGCAACAAGGTGTCCGATATCCCGGCCATCCGGCAGATCGCCGCCAAGCATGGCGTGCTGCCAACGCAGGTCGCACTCAAGTGGTTGCTGGATCAACCGAACGTGGCGGCGATTCCCAAGGCCAGCAGCGAGGCCAATCAACGGGCCAATCTCGCGGCCCTGGATGTGCAATTGGACGATGAGGATCGGCGCCTGATTGCCAGCCTGTCCAAGCGCGAGCGCCAGGTCAGCCCGGACTTTGCACCCGTGTGGGACGCATACGACGAGTAAGCGGAAACGGCCACTGAGGCTGTACGAAAACTCGTATAAAGAGCAGCCTTACCTGCCCTTACAAGTTTTCAACCTCACGCCTTGGCCATAGCGGTTATTCATGGAAACCCGATTCATCCATGAGAGACCGCAGACATGTTATGGAACAAGGCAAGACCCAGCGACAAGGTGAACGACACTCGCAAGGGCAAGGATGCCCGCACGCTGACAGGGAAAACACTGGGCGCCGGGCTGATCACCGCCGCCCTGGCCAGCGCGGCACTCTACCCGGTTATCGACACACCGCTTACCCCTTCAAACACCCTGACGCTCCCCATGTCGACAGCCCCCGACGAAGATCCGCATGTCAGGTTCATCAGGTCTGTGCTGGGCGATACCGAAGACACCTGGACACAACTGTTTGCGCAATCGGGACGGCACTATCCATTGCCCACGCTGACCCTGTTCAGCCAGGGCGTGAGTTCGGCGTGCGGGTATGCAAGTGCTGCCAGCGGCCCCTTCTATTGCCCGGCCAATCAACAGGTGTACCTGGACCTGGATTACCTCGCCGAACTGGAGCAGCAGTTTTCCGTAGTCGGTGACTTCGCCAAGGCTTACATCATTGCCCACGAAATCGGACATCACGTCCAGCTTGCGCTGGGACTTTCCGCTCCATTCGAGGAGGCGCTGCTTGAACAAAAAACCGTCACTGGCGATGGAGGGCTGGAAGTGCGCGCCGAATTGCAGGCCGATTGCCTGGCCGGGGTCTGGGCACACCATGCACAACAACGCCTGAATTGGCTGGAACCGGGCGATATCGAAGCGGCCTTGCACGCGGCGACCGTGTTCGGTGACGACCACCTGCAACGCTTGCGCAACGCCAGCGTTCGCCCGGAAACCTTCAGCCACGGCACCTCCCGGCAACGGCTGAACTGGTTCACAACGGGGTTCGCCACAGGGCGCCAGGGTGCCTGCGACACGTTCGCCGCAACAGACCTGTAAGCCCCGCCGGTCAGCCAGGCCACGAATGATGCCGCACAAACAGAACCGGGGCAGACCGGGGCGGTCTGACGACCGGACTGGCGCCGCTCCCACTCAACAGCAACACTCATCCCACGGACAAACGGAGGATTCCCACATGCTATGGAGAAAAGGCCGCCGCAGCGACAACGTGGTCGATGCCCGTGGCGATGACACCGGCGGTGGCGGCGGAATGCGCTTTGGTGGCGGCAAGGGCCTGAGCCTGACAGCGATCATTCTGATTGTCGGAATCGGCTGGATCACCGGCCAGGACCCGATGCAGATCCTCGGTCAATTGGCCGGGCAGATGGGCGAACAATCAACACCGGCCACGACGCAATCGCGCAAGGCACCGCCCGCCAACGATGAAGGCGCCGAATTCGTCCGTTCGATCCTCGGCGACACCGAGGACACCTGGCGGCAGATCTTCCAGCAGAATGGCCGCCAATACCGCGACCCGACGCTGGTGCTGTTCAGTAACCGTGTCAACTCGGCCTGTGGCCTGGCAACGTCGGCGACCGGGCCCTTCTACTGTCCGGCAGACCAGAAGGTCTACCTGGACATGGCGTTCTTCCAGGAAATGTCTCAGCGCTTTTCCGCGGCGGGCGACTTCGCCCAGGCCTATGTGATTGCACACGAGGTCGGACACCATGTGCAGACCTTGCTCGGTGTTTCCGCGAAAATCCAGGCAGCCCGCCAGCAAGGCCGGCAAATGGAAGGCGACGGCGGCCTGCTGGTGCGCCAGGAGTTGCAAGCCGACTGCCTGGCCGGGGTCTGGGCCAACAATGCACAGAAACGGTTGAACTGGCTGGAGCCTGGTGACATCGAAGAAGCGCTGAACGCCGCCAATGCCATTGGCGACGATCGCTTGCAGCAACAGGGTCAGGGCCGTGTGGTGCCGGACTCGTTTACCCATGGTACGTCGGCGCAACGGGTGCGCTGGTTCAAAACCGGATTCGCCCAGGGCCAGGTCGGCCAGTGCGACACCTTTGCGGCGAAAAATCTGTAGATGAAAAAATGGCTGTTGGCGTTGCTGATCACTTACACGAGTCTGTGCACAAACACTTGGGCTGACGAACATGGCGTCAGGGAAGTCAGCCCCGGACGCCTGTTGCTGAAATCGGGCGAGATAGCGGTAGGCATCAGCCCCGCCCCGACAAAAATCGAACGCGTGCTGATCATCGTCCATGGTCGCCTGCGCAATGCGCAAACCTACCTCAAGAATGGCGAGAAGGCCGCCGAACTGGCCGGACAGAGTGCGACGACCCTGGTGATCGCCCCACAATTTCTCAACGAAAGCGACGTTGCGTTGCACCCGGTCGCCGACACCGTTTTGCGCTGGCAGGGCAATGAGTGGATGGCGGGTGGCGATTCCCTCGCCCCCTTTCACCTGAGTTCCTACGCAGCGCTGGACGAAATCGTGACTCGCCTGGGCGATCGCCAGCAGTTCCCGGATATCAAACAGATCGTCATCGCCGGTCACTCCGGCGGCGCTCAGTTGGTACAACGCTACGCCATGCTCGGCCATGATCAGCCCGCCCTGGAGGCCGCCGGTATCCAGGTGCGCTACGTGATCGCCAACCCGTCTTCCTATGCCTATTTCGACGAGCGCCGACCCGTGGCCTTCAACCATGCCGGATGCCCGCAGTTCAATCGCTGGAAGTACGGCCTGACAGATTTACCCGCCTACGCCGAAGGTCAAACCGCCGGGCAACTGCAGGAAAAATACCTCAAGCGCGACATCGTCTATCTGCTGGGTCAACAGGACATCGACCCCAGGCATCCGGCGTTGGACAAAAGCTGCGAAGCCCAGGCCCAGGGCCCCTACCGATTGGCTCGCGGGCGTTTTTATTTCGATTACCTGAAGCGGCTGCAACCGCAAGGGTTCAGTCAGCAACTGATCGAAGTGCCAGGGGTGGGGCACAACGGGGGTGGGATGTTTACATCGCCGGAGGGGCAAAAGGCGTTGTTCGGGCAGTAGGAGTGAGCGGTGCGGCGATCCGACTTGCCCGCGAAGGCCCCCACACGTTATGCGACGCCATTAAAAACGCCTTCGCCGGCAAGCCTGGCTCCTACGGATTTCGGGGCCACAAGCCCTCAAGCCGACAACATTTCCCGCAACGCCACACAATCCGCCGCATGCCAATCGGTCAATTCCGGCCAGGGATTGTCCGGCAAATTCACCAACACCGTCCGCGCGCCCGCCGCACGCCCGCAATCCAGATCGAAACGGTAATCACCGACCATCACCATTTCGCTCGCCGGCACGTTCCAAGCCTCGGCCAGTTTCAGTAAACCACCGGGATGCGGTTTTGGCGGGGCTTCGTCACGACCGAGCACATCCTCTACCGCGAAGCAGTCGGCCAGGCCGATGGCTTGCAGAGTGACGTGCGCCAGCTCACGGGCATTGCGCGTGAGGATGCCCAGTCGATAGCCGCGGCCGGCCAGGTCCCGCACCAGCTCCACGGCGCCCGGTGCCGGCTTCGACCCCAGTGCCAGGTCCCGTTCGTGCTCCAGCAGCCAGGCGTGCTTGGCCGCCGCTTCGTCGGCCGGCAGCGCGGCAAGGTGGGTCAGGATGTCGTGTTCGGCCGGAATCCCCAGGGCGACTCGAATCGCCGCGAAGTCATGCACGGCCACCGTCAGGGTGCCATCCATGTCGAACACCCAATGGCGCACATCGACCAGGCTCATGCCCAATCCTTGCGGTGGCGGATCAGGCCTTCCTGAGTGACCGAGGCCACCAGCTGCCCGGCACGGTTGAACACACTGCCACGGGAGAACCCGCGGGAGTTGCCCGCCCAGGGGCTGTCCATCGCGTACAGCAGCCAGTCATCAGCCCGCAGATCGGCATGGAACCACAACGCGTGGTCAAGGCTGGCGACCTGCATGTCCTTGTGCCAGACCGATTTGCCGTGAGGCTGCATCGAGGTGGTCAGCAGACCGAAGTCCGAGGCATAGGCCAGCAGGTATTTGTGCAACGCCGGGGAATCGGCCAGGGCACCGTCGGCGCGAAACCAGACGTACTTGATCGGATCGGAAGGCGGCGGGTTGTAAGGGTCTTTTTCGGTGATCGGGCGAAACTCGATCGGCTTCGGGCACAGCAGTTTTTCACGCATCTTCTCGGGGATCAGGTGCGCGCGCTGTTGGGTCAGTTCAAGTTCCGACGGCAAGTTCTCCGGGCCGACCACTTGCGGCATCTGGCTCTGGTGCTCGAAGCCTGCTTCGTCGTACTGGAACGATGCGCTGCAGGTGAAGATCGGATTGCCCTTCTGGATCGCCGTCACCCGGCGCGTGCTGAAGCTGCCGCCGTCACGAACCCGGTCAACCTGATAGACCACTGGCAGCCCGGCATCGCCCGGACGCAGGAAGTAACCATGCATCGAGTGTACGTGACGAGTCTCTTCGACGGTCTGGCTGGCCGCCGACAGAGACTGGCCCAGCACCTGCCCGCCGAACAGCTGACGAAATCCCAAGTCCTGGCTGCGGCCACGGAACAGGTTTTCCTCGATCGGTTCCAGGGTCAGCAGGTCGACCAGATCTTCCAACACTTGGCTCATTCAGACTCTCCTCACACAACACAATGCCGCGCAGCCCTGGCTGCGTCGGTCGATTCAGTTTCTGGCCCGTGCCAACACGGGGCCATTGTAAACGTCTGTGTCCGCTTATCCATGCAAGGTTTGCAGCCATTGCTCACGATTGATTCGATACAGCACGTGGTGACGCAAGGGATGGTCGAGAACGAGGTTGGGGTGTTCGAAGTCATCGGCCGGGTCATGCTGCATGCCGATTGCCTGCATGACTTTCTGCGACGGCAAGTTGCTGTCGGCCGTGAACGAAACGACCTCATTCAGCGTCAGACGGTCAAACCCGCAGCGCAGAGCGGTCCACGCCGCTTCACTGGCATAACCCAATCCCCAGTGCTCGCGCGCCAGGCGCCAGCCGATCTCGGTGGCCGGGGTGAACGGCGCATCGAAACCGACCACTCCCAGGCCGGTAAAGCCAATGAATTGTCCGGTATCCTTGCGCTCAAGCGCCCACAAGCCAAAGCCATGCTCGGCAAAATGTCCGCGAACCCGGCCAATCAGCGAAGCGCTTTCAAGTCGGCTCAAGGGTGCCGGAAAATAGCGCATGACCTGTGGATCGGCACACATCGCGGCAAAGTCCGGCAAGTCGTCATCTCGCCATTGCCGTAACAGCAGTCGTGCGCTTTCGAGTTCCAGTATTGGCTCCATCGTGCCCCGCCCCCCGCATTTGGATGTCGCAAGTCTACATCGCTGGTAGGATCGTTCACTCATTCCTGTATGCCTTTTCAGACAAAGCAGTCATGCCTCTCCCGCTGATCTATCACGACGACTACAGCCCCGAGTTTCCGGCCGATCACCGTTTCCCCATGGACAAGTTTCGCTTGCTGCGCGATCACCTGGTGGAGACGGGCCTGACCCGCGACGCCGACTTGCTGCGCCCGGAGCTCTGCCCACCGGACATTCTCGCCCTGGCGCATGACCCTTCGTATATCGAGCGTTACATGAGCGGGGATCTGTCCCGCGAAGATCAACGACGTCTCGGCCTGCCCTGGAGCGAAGCCCTGGCCCGGCGTACGGTGCGCGCGGTCGGCGGCTCGCTGCTGGCGGCCGAACAGGCACTGGCGCATGGCCTGGCCTGTCACCTGGCCGGTGGCACTCACCATGCGCATTACGATTACCCGGCCGGGTTCTGCATCTTCAATGACCTGGCGGTGATCAGCCATTTCCTGCTGGAAAGCGGCCGGGTGAACCGGGTGCTGATTTTCGACTGCGACGTGCATCAGGGCGACGGCACTGCGCGAATCCTGCACAACACCCCACAGGCCGTTACCGTTTCCCTGCACTGCGAGAAGAACTTTCCGGCACGCAAGGCCGAAAGCGACTGGGACATCCCGTTGCCCAATGGCATGGGCGATGCCGATTACCTGAAGGTGGTGGACGATGCGCTCAACTATCTGTTGCCGCTCTACCAACCGGATCTAGTGCTGTATGACGCCGGCGTCGATGTGCACAAAGATGACGCGCTTGGTTACCTGAAACTGACAGACGAAGGCGTCGCCGCCCGCGATGAAAGCGTGATGCGCCATTGCCTGGGACGCGATATTCCCGTGGTCGGGGTGATTGGCGGCGGCTACAGCAAGGATCGCAAGGCCCTGGCCCGGCGCCATGGCATCCTGCACCACAGCGCGCAGCGCGTCTGGCAGTCATCAGGCTGTCACTGAGTTGTGGATGCTTTACCCACAATGGCTGTGGAGCCGCCTGTGGATAACCTGAGTGAAAGGGACTGCAGCCCGCGCAAGGCGTGGGCCACAGAGCACTGATTATTTTTTGACCACACCATTATCCCTGTGGGAGCGAGCCTGCTCGCGATGGCGTCGGCACACTTAACGCACATCAATCTGACACACCGCTATCGCGAGCAGGCTCGCTCCTACAGAAGAGGGCGGGGCTGGTAGAATGCGCGGCTTATTCCGCCAAACCGCAGCGCACGCCATGACCCAACCCTTCGCCACCTCCCCTTCCCGCGTCGCCATCATCGGCGGCGGTCCCGCCGGCCTGATGGCGGCTGAAGTGTTGAGCCAGGCCGGGATCCGTGTCGATCTGTATGACGGCATGCCTTCGGTGGGCCGCAAGTTTCTACTGGCCGGCGTCGGCGGCATGAACATCACCCACTCCGAGGCGTATCCGGCGTTTCTCTCGCGCTACGCCGAACGGGCGCCGCAGATCGCGCCGCTGCTGCGCGCTTTTGGCGCCGAGGCGCTGTGCCAGTGGATTCATGACTTGGGTATCCAGACCTTTGTCGGCACTTCCGGCCGGGTCTTTCCGACCGACATGAAAGCGGCCCCCTTGCTGCGTGCCTGGCTCAAGCGTTTGCGCGACAGTGGCGTGGTTATCCACACCCGCCATCGCTGGATCGGCTGGAACGAGCACGGCGGTTTGCGCATTGCCAGCCCCGAAGGCGAGATAACCGTGCAGGCGGATGCCACCCTGCTCGCCCTCGGCGGCGGCAGTTGGGCGCGCCTGGGGTCGGACGGTGCGTGGATGTCGCCACTGGAGCGACAGGGTGTTCAGCTCGCACCGCTGCAACCGAGTAACTGTGGTTTCGAGGTGCAGGCCTGGAGCGAATTGATGGTCAGCAAATTCGCCGGCGCCCCCCTGAAAAACGTCGCCATCGGCCTGAACGACGATATCCCCCGACTCGGTGAGTGTGTGATCACCGCCACCGGCATCGAAGGCAGTTTGATCTATGCCCTGTCGGCGCAGGTCCGCGAGGCGATCAACCGGCAGGGCTCGGCGACTATCCATCTGGATCTTTTGCCGGGCAAGCCTGTGGATAAGATCCAGGCTGCTTTGAGCAAACCCCGTGGCTCGCGCTCCATGGCCAAGCATTTGCACAGTCAATTGGGAATTGATGGGGTGAAAGCAGCGCTGCTGCGGGAACTCACCGCTGCCGAAACCTTTACCGACATGGCGCTACTGGCCAAGGCGATCAAGGCATTGCCCCTGACATTGGTGAAGACTCGCCCGTTGGACGAAGCGATCAGCAGCGCGGGCGGCGTAACGTTCGAAGCGATGGACGAACGCTTGATGCTCAAGCAAATGCCCGGCGTGTTCTGTGCCGGCGAAATGCTCGATTGGGAGGCGCCGACAGGGGGCTACCTGCTGACGGCGTGCTTTGCCAGTGGGCGTGCGGCGGGACTCGGCATCGTTGAATGGCTCAAGACCGAGGCGCGCCCTTCGCGAGCAGGCTCGCTCCCACATTGATCAGAACGCAGTCAACTGTGGGAGCGAGCCTGCTCGCGAAGCGGTTTAACCAACGCCCCGCTGGTTAAGGCTTGCGCTTACGCGGCCCGGTGTTGAACACCGGCACTTTTCGCACAGGTTTTACCGAAGGTTCCGGAGCAACCTCACCGCTGTCGATCCACTTGCCGAGATTGCGTTTGCCGCCGCCACCGGAGGTCTTGGGTTTCTTCGGTTTTTTCGGCTTCTTGATCACCTGACCACTGGCGTCGGTTTCCGGCACCCGGTGCTCGGGTTCGAAGTCGGGCTCGTTCTGGCGCTTGAGGGTCTGGCGGGTCAGCATTTCGATGGCCGACAGCAGATTCACTTCATCGGCACACACCAGGGAAATCGCTTCACCGGTCGAACCCGCACGGCCGGTACGACCGATGCGGTGGATGTAGTCCTCGGCCACGATCGGCAGGTCGAAGTTGACCACCAGCGGCAGGTCTTCGATATCCAGGCCACGGGCGGCCACGTCGGTAGCAACGAGGATCTGCACTTCACCGAGCTTGAAGCGGTCCAGCGCACGCTGACGAGTCGCCTGCGGCTTGTCGCCATGGATACCGTCGGCATTGACGCCCAGCCCCTGGAGTTTTTCCACCAGCGCATCCACGCCATTGCGGGTCTTGGCGAACACCAGCACCTGCTTCCACTTGCCTTTGCGCATCAAATGCACGAACAGTTCCGGCTTGCGCTTCTTGTCCACCGTCACGATCCACTGCTTGACGGTGTTGGCCGCCACGTTGCGCGGGCTGACTTCAATGCTCAACGGGTCATTGAGCATCTGCCCGGCCAGCAGGCGGATGTCATCGGAGAAGGTCGCGGAGAACAGCAGCGTCTGACGTTTTTTCGGCAGCGCGCGGTAAATGTTCGCCAACTCTTCGGAAAAGCCCAGGTCCAGCATGCGATCGGCTTCATCCAGCACCAGGGTTTGCAACTGGTTGAACTTCAGTGCGTTCTGGCGGAACAGATCGAGCAAGCGACCCGGTGTTGCCACCAGCAGATCGACACCGCCACGCAGCTTCATCATTTGCGGGTTGATGCTGACACCGCCGTACACCGCATAGGTGCGCAACGGCAGGTTCTCGGCGTACTGGCGCACGGCTTCGTGAACCTGCTCGGCCAGTTCGCGGGTCGGCACCAGGATCAGTGCACGCACCGAGTTGGCCGCGACTTTCGGCCCCTCCATCGCCAGCAATTGCAGGAGCGGCAAGGCAAAACCTGCGGTCTTGCCGGTGCCGGTCTGGGCGGCGGCCATCAGGTCGCGACCGGCCAGCACCGCCGGAATGGCTTGCGCCTGAACCGGCGTCGGAGTCTGGTAGCCGAGCTTCTCAAGGGAGCGCAGCAAGGGTTCGATCAGGCCAAGGGTGGCGAAAGTCATGGGAATACCGTAGGAAAATTCAGCGCGGTTGTGCGAACGAGTGTGCAATGGCGCGCAGTTTACCCTAATTCACACGGGATTCTGTCCTCGACACCGTAGAGACTACCGGCCGTTCAGGCTTGCGTCGCCACTGCGGCAGGCCGATCAGCACCACGGCGCTGATGATCACCAGCATGGCCAACGCTTCCTCGATACCGATGGTCTCGCCGACAAACACGATCCCCAGCAACACCGCCACCGCCGGGTTGACGTAGGCATAACTGGTGGCCGCCGCCGGACGCACGTGTTTGAGCAGGTACATGTAGGCATTGAAGGCAATGATCGAACCGAACACCGTCAGGTACGCCAGCGCGGCCCAGCCCTCGATCGGCGGCATCTTCTCCATATGCTCGCCGCTGACAGCGCTGCCGATCAGCAACACCACACCGCCCACCAGCATTTCCACGGCGCTGGCCATGGCGCCCTGAGGCAACGGCAAGTGTTTACTCCATACCGAGCCGAAGGCCCATGTCGCGGCTGCGAACACCAGCAAGGCCGCGCCCAGTGGACTCGACTGCAGGTTGGAGCCCAGGTTGAGCATGGCAATACCGATCATGCCCAACACAATGCCGGCCCATTCAAGACGGGTATTGCGCGCCCCCCAGAAATAGCCGCAGAGCAACGTGAACAGCGGCACCGTCGCGACCGCCAAAGCCGCCACCCCGGACGCCACGCCCGTGTGCTCGGCCACACTGACAGCACCGTTGCCGCAGGCCAGCAGCAACACACCGATGATCCCGGCCGCCTTCCATTGCGCCCAGGTCGGCGCCGGCGCCCCGCGCCAGCGCAGAAAGGCGTACATCAGGCTTCCGGCAATCACGAAACGGACACCGGCAAGCAGCAGGGGTGGCCAGTACTCAACGCCGATACGGATCACCAGGTACGTCGAGCCCCAAATCACGTACAAGGCGAAGAAGGCAGCGATCAAGGGCAAGGAGAAGCGACGAAGGCCAGACATGAGGGCAACTCACAGGCAGAACAGGTGAAGGGCTATTCTAGAAAGGCCGACACCGGAAAATAAGTTACAAAACCTGTTTAAAGCGCCGGTACACTTTTCAAAACACGGAGTTCGTGGCTATAAACCGTGCTTTCGAAAGTACGCCATTTTTCAGGAGCCGCCACGATGGATAAATACGACCGCATGCTGCTCAGCGCGCTGCTGGAAAACGGGCGCGCGTCGTATGCCGAACTGGCGCGCAAGGTCAATCTGTCCGCCCCGGCGGTGGCCGAGCGCGTGGCCAAGCTCGAAGCCAGCGGCGTGATCACCGGTTATCAGGCAAAAATCGACATGTCCAGGATCGGGCTGCCGATCCAGTGCGTCATCGAGTTACGCCTGAACCAGCATGGCAACCAGAAAGCCTACGACGAGTTGATCAAGATCCCGCAACTGACCGAATGCCACCGCGTGACTGGCGATCCTTGCGTGATCATGCAAGCGGCGGTGGGCTCGATGCCGGAGCTGGAAGAGTTGATCAATCGAATTGCGACGTTCGGGTTCAGCAAGACGTCGATCGTGCTGTCCAGCGCCATCGAAAAGCGCGTGCCGCTGGGGCAACTGGAATCGAATGGCAAGGCATGATGTGACGCCCTCTGTAGGAGCGAGCATGCTCCGGGCGGCGTTCCGACGATGGTCGTCAACGATTACGCGGGAACTCTGACACCCCGCGGTGTTCTTGCGTCCATCGCGAGCATGCTCGCTCCTACAGGTCAGGCGCCGCGATAGCGCTTGAGGTGTTCGCCCACTTTCGCTGCCGGCACTTTCTGCAATTTGCACAGCAAGTCATGGGACAACTCGCGCACGCCGTGCTTGTCCCGAAGTTCTTCGGCCAGGTGCGCTGTCAGGTTGGCGGCCATTTCCGCATCGGCCATGGCCCGGTGGGCCTTGCCGGTGTGGGGCAGGTTGGCAAAGGTGGTGAGGGTGCCGAGTTTGTGGTTCGGCGCGGCGGGCATCAGGCGACGGGCGAGCAACAGCGAGCAGGCGAAGTTCTGCAGGCGTGTGCGCTTGATCCGCCCCAGCTCGAAATCCCAGAACTTCTGGTCGAACGCTGCGTTATGCGCCAGCAACGGCGTCGTGCCGACGAATTCGTTGACCTCGTTCATCACCTGTTCGGCCGAAGGCGCAGTGCGCAACATGGCGTTGCTGATGCCGGTCAGTTGTTCGATGAATGCCGGAACGCGCACGCCGGCATTCATCAGGCTCTGGTAACGCTCGACGATGCGCCCCTGTTCAAGGATCACCACGGCAATTTCCGTGGCCCGG
Source organism: Pseudomonas sp. NPDC089569 (assembly GCF_050280625.1). Classification (NCBI taxonomy): domain Bacteria; kingdom Pseudomonadati; phylum Pseudomonadota; class Gammaproteobacteria; order Pseudomonadales; family Pseudomonadaceae; genus Pseudomonas; species Pseudomonas sp. NPDC089569. The sequence continues at coordinate 44,289 of NZ_JBNNVQ010000016.1, read as the reverse complement.
CAGCTGCTGCTCGGGGAGATCCCGGTGGTTTCGAAGTCGATGACTGCAATGCGTTCCAAACCCGTTTGAACTCCGTAAAAATCAATTCTTGAGCAGCAACGCGCCTTCGATCGGCACGTAGCGGCTGGCGGCGCGGATCAGCGAGTTGGCCGTCAGGCCCGGCACGCCAAAGGCCACCGCTTGCACACCATGCTTGCTGATGATGCGTTCGAGCAACATGTCGAAATCGCCGTCGCCGGAGGCCAGCACCACTTCGTCGACATGATCCGCCGCGTCCATGATGTCGAGGGTGATGCCCACGTCCCAGTCGCCCTTGGCCGAGCCATCGCTGCGCTGGATATAGGGCTTGAGCTTCACGGTAAAGCCTATGTTGCGCAGGATCTGCTGGAACTGCTGCTGTTTGCTGTCGCCACGGTCGATGGCGTAGGCATAGGCCTCGACAATCTGCCCCTGCTTGCTGATTTCAGCCCACAGGGCGGCATAGTTGAAGTGACAACCGTAAGCCTGACGCACCGTGTAGTAGAGGTTCTGGACGTCGGCGAACACTGCGATTTTCTTCACCGGGCACCTCTCAAAGCGCAGGCGGAATCAGGCACCAGGCCCGAAAAGTCGCCCAGTATGCCAGCCGAAGGGAGTTTTCCGCGAATAATCGCCCGGAAGCGCCGCAGCGCTCCGGACGAATGGCGTGTCAGACGAAGGAGTCGTCGTCGCCGCCGAAGAACGATGAGTCGTCATCGCTGTAGTCGGTGTTGGCAAAACCACCCTGGTCATTGCCCCAGGAGTCGTTGCCGGCAACCCGCTGGTCGTCACCCCAGCCATTGTTGCCTTGATCGTTGACCTGCGCCGGCACTTCCTTGATGACTTCGACGATTTCTTCCGGCTGCTGATTGTGATGAAACAGGCTGCTGATGCCTTGCGCCAGCATTACGCCACCCGCCACGCCCGCGGCGGTTTTCAATGCACCGCCCAGGAAACTGCTGCCCGCGGCGGGTGCCGCTTGCTGCGGGGCGTAGTTTTGTTGTGGCGGGGCCGCATAGTTCTGTTGTGGCGGTTGCGCGTTGAACGAGGGCCGCCCCGGCTCGCGCCAGCCGCCACCGCTCGATACCGGCGCGCTCTGGCTGGGCGCGGGCTGCGAATCGCGGGAACTGCCACCGAAGATGCTCGACAGGAAACCACCACTGCTCGGCGCCGCCGCAGGCGCGGTCTGCGACCTGGCCTGTTGCAGGTCGGCCTGCAACTGCTGGACTTGCTGGGAGAGCTGTTTGTTCTGTTCATCGAGGCGCTTGATCGCTGCCTCTTGCACCAGAATCGCCTGGGTCATGAAATAACCTGCCGCCGGTTGGCGTGTCAGGTGTTCCTTGATCCGCGCTTCAGCCTGGGCGTCGCGCGGGGCTGCCTCCGTTTCGGCCTGTTGCAGTCGGGAAAACAGTCCATCGATCAGGGTTTGCTCTTCGCTGTTCATGGCGACCTCGTAGATTGCCGGGAAAATCGTTGCCTTTACCCACTTGAGGATAAGGTGCCTCACCTTAATGGAGGCTGAAACATGATGTTTCAATGACGTTTACGGAACCTTTACGTTTGCTATTGGCAGTACATCATCGGTTACAGTGTGTAACAGCTCATGACCTGCGATATCGACCGATGAATCCGTTAGATGTATTGCGTGACTCCCTGTATTTCTTCAAGCGCAATCTGGGCCAGATCGTGCAGTTGTGCCTGCCGCTGGTGGTCATCGAGGCACTGTTGCAACAGGTGGTCGAGCACTCCACCGAGCCGGACAGCATTCCCGGCATCAGCGTTATCGTCGGCCTGCTGGTGTATCCGTTGTATACGGCGGCCTTGATCCTGTTCCTCGATGCGCGCAGTCGCGGCGAGTCGCCCAGCAACCGCGCCCTGCTGTCCAGGGCCGCTTACCTGTGGCCACGCTTCGCCCTGCTGACCGCCCTCAATACCGTGTTGATTCTGCTTGGGCTGTCGCTGTATTTCCTGCCCGGCATCTACCTGATGGTGACCCTGGCGTTCGGCGAGTACTTGCTGGTGCTGCACGGCCTGGCCCCGCTGGCGGCGATGAAGGAAAGCCTGCGAATGACCCGTGGGCACTTCATGCGCATTCTGGTCTGCATTCTGTGCGTGATGGGGCCGTTGTGGCTGCTCAAGGGCGCGACACTGGCGGCCTACCCCGAGCCTCAGAGCCCGATACTCTCGCTGTTGATCGACAGTGCCCACAGTTTCCTGCAATTGTTCACCAGCGTGGTGCTGTTCCGCCTGTTCATGCTGATCGATGAAGTGCCGGAAAAAATCGACGGCCCACGCTGATCTTGGGCGACCGCCCGTCACTCGGTTATGCTCGGGATCCATTTGCGTAACGCTAAAAGCCGAGCCATGACCCGACTGCTGCGCTACACCCTGACGGGATTGCTGATCGTAATCACCCTGGCTGCCCTGATGATCTACAGCCTGACCTGGCGTCCCGGCGCCAGGGAAGTGCTGCCAGTCAGTTGCAGCACCCACGCACCGACCCTGGCGCCCGGCCAGGCGTTGAAGGTCATGACCTGGAACGTCCAGTACCTGGCGGGCAAGCGTTATGTGTTCTGGAATGACCTGGCCGCCGGCACCGACGAAAAACCCACGCCGGAGGATATGGCCTTCAGCCTCGATGAAGTGGCGCGGGTGATTCGCGACGAGCATCCCGATGTGGTGCTGTTGCAGGAACTCGATGACGGCGCCAAGGCCAGCGACTATCAGAACCAGCTCAAACTGTTGCAGGAACGGGTTGCCGACCTGTACCCCTGCAGTGCCCATGCGTTCGACTGGAAAGCGGACTTCGTGCCCGATCCGCACATCTTCGGCGCCGTTGGCCGGCAACTGGCAACCCTGAGTCGCTACCAGATCGAGCATGCCCAGCGCCTGCAATTGCCGGTGGCGCCGGTCAACCTGATCAGCCGCCAGTTCCAGCCAAAAAACGCCCTCTTGCTCTCCTACCTGCCGCTGAGCGACGGCGGTCAGATCGCCGTGCTCAATACCCATCTGGACCGCGCGACGCAGCCCGACGAAACCCTGCAAACGCAAGTCTCAGCCGTGGCCAAAGTACTCGACAAATTCGAAAGCCGCGGCACGCCATGGCTGATCGGTGGTGATTTCAACCTTTTGCCGCTGGGTCAATATCAGCGCCTGCCCAACGAGCAACGCACGCCCTACTCCGCTGACAGCGCACTGCATTTGTTGTGGGACAAGTACCCGATGATTCCGACCAACAACGAAGCCAGCGGAATCGACCGCGACCGGTGGCTGACCCATTACCCGAACGATCCGGGCCTGAACGGCCCGGACCGTACCCTTGACTATCTGTTCTACAGCCCGCGCATCAAGCGGGTCGAGGCGACGGTCAGGCAAGACGATACGTTACGCATTTCCGATCACCTGCCGGTGATTGCCCGTTTCCTGTTGCCCGCCGCACCGTAGAGCTGAAGCAATACAAACCTTGTGGAAGCAACTGTCTTGATGATTTAAAGGGACTGATTCAGCGTCAGTAACGCCCCTTCGCTGGCAAGTCGGATCGCCGCACCGCAGCTCCCACAAGTTTTGTGGCGGTCACGTGTTTTTTTGAGCACCTCGGAACCCTGTGGGAGCGGGCTTGCCCGCGATAAGGTCCGCAGGACCTTCAGATGGAGCACTGATCACGCAACAGGCTCAACCGCATCCGCCCTGCTCTTCTTCCCTCTTCCTCCCCAGCGCATCGAAACCATCCGCAGCGCCTTGTTCCAACCATAACCCACCCCGATCCCACCGACGATGGCGAGAACGACCGCGAGCATCGGCTGGTCGATGATGTGACGGGCCAGGGACTGGAATTGAAAGTGCGTCAGATAAATAAACAAGGTCGACGAGGCGATCAGTGCGACTGCCCGCGCCATGATGCCTGGCACGGGAACGGAGCGGATCCAGATCACGGCAAGAATGCCAGGCAGGGCGATATCGGCATATTCGCCCAGCGCGAAATCGTGTGATCCAGGCCCGAAGAATGCCTGGGCATCCTGCCAGCCGATCACAATCACCGTCAGGGCACTGACGACACACTTGCGGACTGTTGAGTTGGCATAGTGAATGGCCATGCCGAGCACCATGATTGCAAGGTAATGCTGCGGCACTCGGTGATAGAGCGACGAAGTATCGAACACGTACGCGTCGCTCAATACGTCTGCCACGGCCAGTGCGCAACAGGCAATCACAAGACAGGTAAACGGTGCCGACATCATTGCTCTTCGCACGCGTTCGAACGACAGCGCCAAACCAATGATCACGATCATTTGCACGAGGACTTCAATGTACCAATAGGCAAAACCACCCGTGAGATCCGGTGGAAACCAGTTCGAAATCAACAGCACGGTTTGCCAGTGAACATGACCGAACAGCATTTGAATCAATACCGTGTACAGAACGGTCGGCACCGCAATGCTGGCAATCGACTTGGCCAACGTGCGTACGTTACCGCGCTCATTGATGGCTTGAAGTTGGAACCTTGCCAGGCTGAGCCCGGAGATGACGAACAGCACCGCCGTCTCGCCTGAAAAGGGCCACGGTGAAAAAAGATGAAAGTGCCCCATGACGATCAGCAGAATGGACACGGCGCGCAGGAACACGGGAATCTCGACGGCGCGAACCGATAGTTTCGAAGTCCTGGTATTGCCGGCCAGCTCACAAAGCTCACGGATCGGTTTGACTTCCCATTGATCCGGCAAGTGGCCGACAAGCTCCTCAAGCACCATTGAAGCCTGAACGAACGAAAGCGAATCCCCACCCAGTTCAACAAACGACAAGTTTGCATCGACTTGCCGGACTTCGAGTATTTCGGCCCATGCGCCCACCAGTTTGAGCGCCAGCGGCGACAGATTCTGGTTCGCTCTTGCTGTCCCTGCGTCGGTGTTGCCTGTCACCGCCGGCAACGCCCGTTTATCAATCTTTCCGTTGGGGGTCAGCGGGATGCTTTCGAGAAAGACAAACACTGCCGGCACCATGTAATCCGGGAGTTGGCCACTGACATGCTCTCGCAACTCGGCGGATGAAACAGACTGCGTTGACGTGCAATAGGCAACCAGCCTCGGGTTTGAACCCTCATTGACGGCCAGAACGACGCACTGCCTGACGCGAGGATGCCGTGCGACCGCACCTTCGATTTCACTGAGTTCGATGCGATGCCCGCGAATCTTGACCTGGCTGTCACCTCGCCCCAGGAACATGACACTGCCGTCCGCAAGGTAAGTGCCCAGGTCACCGGTTCTATAGCAGATATCGCCTTCGACATGGGTAAAGGGATTTACCACGAACTTCTCTGCGGTTTGCGCTGCATCGTTCCAGTAACCCAACGACAAATAAGGGCTGCGGATGAAAATCTCCCCGACTGCCCCTGCAAGGGCCAACTGGTTCCTTTCGTCCACCAGCAACAGCTGTGCGCCCTCAATCCCTTTGCCAAGCGGGATTTTGCTGTTGTCGGCGTCAGGGTCCACAGGGTGGCAGGCCATGGCCTGTGGCGTTTCGGTGGTGCCGTAGAAGTTCACGCTGGCGGCATGGGGTGCAATAACGCGCATTTGCTCATAAAGCGTTTGGCTTAATGCGTCTCCCCCCCAAAACAGATAGCGCAGGCTGTTGAATTTCAGCCCGACCAGTTTCGCGCCGGTTTCGATGAGTTTCCCCAGTGGCGGCGTGAGGTGAATGACCGTGATTGCATGCTGGTGTATCCATTTGGCCAGTGCCGAAGGATCGATGACCGTCGACTGCGCGGGAACGATCACTTTTGCGCCAATGGAAAGCGGCGTAAACACGTCCCGGTACACGGGGTCATGGCCGAGCCCGGAAAGCATGGAAAAGCAATCGTCTTTCGAAAACGAGTGCTGCCTGACATGCCACTCGATGAAATGCACCAGCGGTGCATGATGCGTCACGATTCCCTTCGGTTCACCGGTGCTGCCCGATGTGAACGTGATATAGGCGGGATGCGCAGGATCGACCTGCGGCAAAATCGCTTGATGGTCGGCGAATTCACGCAGCGCCTCGTCGGCAGGCTCGGGGATCCTGACGACACGCGCACCGGAGCCCCCCGCGGATGCCTCAAGGTGAGCGTCACCGCATAGCAGGACAAAGGACGGTTCCAGCGCTCGAATGATTTGCCCGATACGCGCAGGTGGGTAGGCGGCGTCGGCCACCGAAAAGGTCAGTCCGGCGCGCGAGGCACCGAGCATGGCATAGACAAGCCCTGCACAGCGGCTCGAGACAATGACAACACGGTCCGATTCGGTCGCGCCATTTGCAACCAGGAAGGCAGCAATGCCACGGCTTATTGTTTCCAGTTGACGGTAGCTGCACGTCGCTTCTTGAGCAATGAGCGCAATTGCATCCGGCGAGCGCTGCGCCTGCTGCAAGAAATCCATGAAAATCGGACGTTCGACGCAATAGTCCAGACTGAGCCTTGGGTTCGGGCGGGTATCCTGCATTGGGTTTACCTACTGCGCGTGATCCATTCGAGATAAACGTGGTGCCCCGACAATCCTGAGTGAGATGACGCGGAATTTATCGCTGGCCAACGTACAAAAATGCAAAGTGATTGCGCAGAACGCTCCAGCGAAGCACAGGGGCACGCCAGATTGTCCAGGCAGACAGACTGAACATTAGTGCACAGTGGCGGGCGGCGCCCGGAAACGGGACTGATTTATTTTTCCGGGACCACCTTTACTGAATCGCCCCCTTCACGCGGCTCACTTTCTGGGCTTGGCCCGTGCGGTCGCCTCGGCCACCAGCGGATCGTCCGGCCAGTAGTGCTTGGGGTAACGTCCTTTCAAATCCTTCTTGACCTCGGCGTAAGTGCTGCGCCAGAAGTTCGCCAGGTCCTGGGTCACCTGCACCGGCCGCCGCGCCGGGGACAACAGGTGCAGCTTGACCACTTGTCGCCCGCCGGCGATGCGCGGCGTTTCCGCCAGGCCGAACAGTTCCTGCAGGCGCACCGCCAGAATCGGCGGCTGTTCACTGTAGTCCAGACGAATCGAAGAGCCCGACGGCACACTCAGATGATGCGGCGCCAGTTCATCGAGGCGTTGCGGCAATGGCCACGGCAGCAGGTTGTGGACGATGCTGGAAAGATCCAGGCTGGCGAAATGACTGAGCCGCGAGACTTTGCCCAGGTACGGCATCAACCAGCGCTCAAGGCTGTCGAGCAATGCCTTGTCGCTGACATCCGGCCATTGGCTTTCGCCTTTGCCATCCATGTCCAGTTGGCGCAACAACGTCACCCGCGCCTGCCACTGGCGCAGCTCCGGGGTCAACGGCAACAGCTCCAGGCCTTTGCGCCGCACCATATTGACCAGCGCCTGACTGCGTGCCGCTTCATCGAGCCCGGTCAGTGGTTCGCGACTGAGTATCAGCTCGCCGACCTTGCGTTGGCGCTCGGCGCGCAGCACGCCTTCACGCTCGTCCCAATCCAGTTGATCAATGCACCGCACCTGCTCGGCCAGCACGGAGTCAAAAAGCGCCGGGTCGAAATCCGTCGCCAGGTAAATCCGCTCCTCACGCTGGCCCTGCCGACTGCCGAGATCGGCGATCACCAACCACGGCTGTTTCATCAGGCTGTCGGCTTCGGCAAACAATGCCGCACGACCGTTGGCCAGGCGATACTCGGCGCCACCGGCGCGGCGCTGCTGGGCCACGCGATCCGGATACGCCAGCGCCAACAGCGCACCGAGCCAGCGCGGGTGATCGGGATCGCCGACCGGCTCCGTTGCCTTGCCGCGCAGGTAGCCACGATATTGCCGTGCCAACTGCCGGGCGCGTTGCACCCCGCCCTGGGCACCGCGTGCCGCCCGCTCTTCGCCGGACAACAGCACCAGACGACTGTGCAGATCCGCACCGGCACCGCGCAGGATATCGCGCTCGCCCAGCAGTGCCGCGACATCGCAGGCCATGTCCGTCAGCCCCAGCGCCTGCCCGCGCAACAACAGATGAGCGATGCGCGGGTGTGCCGGCAACTCGGCCATGGCCTGGCCATGCCCGGTCAACACCTCGCCGTCCAGTGCACCCAGGCGTTCGAGCAGATCCTGCGCTTGCGCATAGGCCGCCGTCGGCGGCACATCGAGCCAGACCAGTTGCCCCGGCGCCACGCCCCAGCGACCGAGTTGCAAGGCCAGGCCGGCGAGATCCGCCGAGAGAATTTCCGCGCTGCCGTAGGCCGCCAGTTGCTCGTGCTGGTCCTGCGACCACAGGCGATAACACACACCGGGTTCCAGGCGTCCGGCGCGGCCCGCGCGCTGAGTGGCGCTGGCCCTGGAGATGCGTTGCGTGTCGAGGCGGGTCATGCCGCTGCCGGGATCGAAACGCGGCACCCGCGCCAGCCCGGCATCGATCACCACCCGTACACCGTCGATGGTCAGGCTGGTCTCGGCGATGTTGGTGGCCAGCACCACTTTGCGCTTGCCCTGTGGTGCCGGCTCGATGGCTGCCCGCTGTGCAGCCAGGTCCAGTTCGCCGTGCAGCGGACAGAGCAATACCTGTGGGTTTTCGCCCAGCGCATCGGCCAACTGTTGATGAACGCGACGGATTTCCGCCTGTCCCGGCAAGAACACCAGCACACTGCCTGTTTCGTCGTTCAAGGCTTCGAGAACGGTCTGTACCAGCCGTGGTTCGACGAACTCACCCGCCTGGTAGGGACGGCCCCAGCGCATCGCCACCGGATGCATGCGGCCCTCGCTGCGCAGGATCGGCGCATCATCGAGCAACCCGGCCAGGCGCTCGCCTTCCAGAGTGGCCGACATCAAGAGGATTTTCAGCGGTTGGTCGTCACGAAACAGCTCCCGGCCATTGAGGCTCAGGGCCAATGCCAGATCGGCATCGAGGCTGCGCTCATGAAATTCATCGAAGATCAGCAACCCCACGCCTTCCAGTGCCGGATCGTCCTGCAAGCGCCGGGTGAGGATGCCCTCGGTCACCACTTCGATACGCGTGCCGGGGCCGACTTTGCTGTCGAGCCGAATACGATAGCCCACCGTTTCGCCGACCTTCTCGCCCAACTCACTGGCCAGGCGCTCGGCCGCCGCCCGTGCGGCCAGGCGTCGCGGTTCGAGCATCAGGATGGTCTGCCCGGCCAGCCACGGCTCATCGAGCAAGGCCAGCGGTACACGGGTGGTCTTACCGGCGCCGGGCGGTGCTTCGAGCACGGCTTCGTGGCGTGTCGCGAGGGCTTCACGCAAGGCGGGTAAAACTTCATCAATCGGCAAAGAAATCATGCTGGCTCCAAAACAGAGGGCCGAGTATAACGGCGAACTGCCGGGCGTTCGTCGAGGTCTTAAATCATATCGACGACGCTTCGTTTCGAGATGACCCAGGAGACTTCATATGCGTGTTCCCTTTCGACTGATTGGCGGTGTATTGATCGCGACTCTGCTGACCCAGGTCACCGCCTGCGGTTCGATTTTCTACCCTGACCGCCGCGGCCAGATCGACGGCAAGATCGACCCGGCCATTGCCGCGCTCGATGCCGTGGGCCTGCTGTTCTACATCATCCCCGGCCTCATCGCGTTCGCCGTGGACTTCACCACCGGAGCGATTTACTTCGCACCGGGTGAGAAGACCGCGCACGTTGACCCGCAAACGCTCAAGCAGGCCATTGGTGCCGACGGCAAAGTCGATAACCTCAAGTTGCAGGCTATTCTGCAACGTGAAACGGGCCGCAGCCTGCCGCTGGATGATCCACGCCTGATCCAGCACAAGGGCAGCGTCCAGCAGCTGGCCACGCTCGGTCTGCAACCCGCCGCCTGATCGGTGTATTTGAAGGAACAATCACACTCATGATCTCAAGCGTCGAACACGCCCGCCTGCTGAAGTTGGCGACCCGAGCCTCGGTGGCAGTGGCCTGCACACTGATCGTCGCCAAGGCCATGGCCTGGTGGTTGAGCGGTTCGGTGAGCATGCTCGCCGGGCTGACCGACTCGGCGCTGGACGGTGTGACATCCCTGCTCAACCTGCTGGCCGTGCACTACGCCTTGCGCCCTGCCGATGACGACCATCGATATGGACATGGCAAGGCGGAATCCCTTGCCGGCATGGCGCAGGCGTTGTTCATCGGCGCCAGTGCGGTGCTGATTGCATTGCAGGCGTTCGACCGGATCAAGTATCCGCAACCGATCGGTGCGGCCTGGCTCAGTATCGGGGTCATTGTGTTCTCGTTGTTCCTGACCCTGGTGCTGCTGATGCTGCAGCATCGGGTGATCAAGGCCACAGGCTCCAATGCCGTGCGCGCCGACTCCCTGCATTACCGTTCGGACATGCTGCTCAACGGCAGCATTCTGGTCGCGCTGGTGCTGGCCGGGTTTGGCTGGTCTCAAGTCGATGCCTGGTTCGGCCTGGGGATTGCCGCGTACATCCTCTGGAGCGCGGTGCAGATCGCCCGGGAAAGTTTTGCAGTGTTGATGGATGAGGAACTGCCGCCGGATGTCAGCCAGCACATGCTGGAGCTGGCTTGCAGCGTACCGGGGGTGTTGGGTGCGCATGACCTGCGCACGCGCATTTCCGGGAACCAGTGGTTTGTGCAGTTGCACCTGGAGTTACCCGGCGAGTTGACCCTTTCAGTCGCCCATGGCATCAGCGATCAGGCCGCCGATGCCATTCATGCCGCCTACCCGCGAGCCGAAGTGCTGGTGCACGCCGATCCGCAGGAAGTGGTGAAAGCTGCCAGGGCTCAGAACGTCACTCGGTAACCACGACTGCTCAGGCAGTTGCCCTGGGCCTGACGGTAGTTCTGCACCACGTTCGGGTCGGGTTGATAGGTGTCGACACGCGGATCGAAACCGCTCTGCTCAACCGCCCAGCGATAGCAGTCGTAACCGTCCTGATTGACCTGCTCCGGCGTCTGGCCGTTGGCCGGATAAGCCTCCACGTCATAGCTGTTGCCGGTCGCCAGCGGCTGGCCCGGCGGTTCGACCACCATGTAATCCTGTGTGCTTTCCTGATAGGCGTAATACGATCCGGCCGCCAGGAACAACAGCGAGCCGCCGATCCAGACTTCACGGGCGTAATCGGGCAGGTATTGAATGCGAATGCCTCGTGGCGGTTGAACCACGACGTAGCGCGGCCCCTGAGGGCGATACCAGTAGCCGCCGGAGTAGAAGTAATCGCGCCCGCCATAAGGTACGCGGAAATCACGGTCCGGGAAGCGGTCAATCACATGCCCTGGCCGATACTGTGGGCCGGGGCCCCAGCCATTGCCGTGCCCGCTCGGGCGACCTTGCCAGTGATTGTCGTTGGTCGGCGCACCAATGTAGCCATTCCAATGCTGGTTCGGATCATTGCGCCGCTGCTCGTCCTGATAGTAACCACGCCGAGGCTGTTGGGTCTGCTGCACGGTGTCGGGCCGGGGCTGAATCGGCAGGTCATTGGCCGGCAGTTGTGGAGGCGGCGGAGGGGATCGTACCGGGCTGTTGAAGTCCGGTTGCGGATGGGGCTGGCGCTGCCCGCCGTTCTGATTCTGCCATTGGCCGTTATTATGCTGGTTCTGCCATTGGCCATTCGGGTTCTGGCCGTTGTGCTCAAATTGACGACTGTTGTCGCCGCGAATGATTTCGTTGTTTTGCGGGCGCGACTGATTGTTGTTGCCATGCCCCTGATCGTTGCCTTGATGACCGCCCTGTCCGTGCTGCCCGCCATCGGGGCCACGGTTCTGCGGCTCGTCGGCCAGCGCTTGCGCAGTGACACTGACACACAACAAACCAACTCCGGCCAAACGCCAGATGCGCGACTTCATGCTTTTCCTCACTGCGGGTTATTGCGTGGGTTGGGGTCTTTATCTTTCTGTAGGAGCGAGCATGCTCGCGATGGTCGTGAACGATGGCGCGTACTCGCTGGTTGAACGCGGCGCTTTTGAGTTTCTCGCGAGCATGCTCGCTCCTACAGGGATCACAGCCTTATATGTAAGACTGGAAAACCAAAGGCCGGTTCTGCAACAGGTTATCAGTCGCGCAACTTATTTATTGAGGCCGGACGGTAAATTGCGGGCAAGAAAAAGGGGAGACCCGTCGGCCTCCCCTTGAGAACTTCGTCCGTGCTCGGCGCTTTTGACGCCGGCTCACCTCACGCCGTCTTCTGGACAGTGTGTAGCTCGGGGGCCTGCGCATCCCCTGTGGGGGTGGTGGCCGCGGCTGGCCTGTTTGGGCGAGCCGCACTGGACTGTTTGTCCGAGCAGTGATTCTGGTGATAAGAATAGGCCCGTAGCGCCGGCAGAGGATTGCGAAGATTGCTCAAATAAACATCACTTGCGCAATTTTTAACCCTGGATAGATAATCTGCCGCAATAGTTACGACAAGGGACCGTTTGATGAGCAAACTCGACCGATACGACCTGAGCATTCTGGCTGAATTGCAACGCGATGCGCGCATCTCCAACCAGGAACTGGCCGAACGCATCGGCCTGTCGCCTTCCCCCTGCTCCCGTCGGGTCAAGCAACTGGAAGACGACGGCTACATCTCCCGCCAGGTGGCGCTGCTCGACCGCAAGATGCTCGGCCTGAGCCTGACCGCATACGTACTGATCGGTATGGACCGCCATACCCCTGAGCGCTTCGAGAACTTCGAACAGGCCATCCGGACTTTGCCGCAAGTGCTGGAATGCAGCCTGGTGACCGGTATGGATGCCGACTATCAGCTCAAGGTCGTGGTACCGGACATGGACCACTATCAGAAACTGCTGCTCGGCCACCTGACCCGGATCGAAGGCGTGACCAGCGTGCGTTCCAGCTTTGTGTTGAACCAGGTGTTGAACAGCACCGAATTGCCGCTGACCCATCTGCGCAGCTGACGCCTTTACCTGTAGGAGCGAGCATGCTCGCGATGGAGGTCCAGGCACCGCGGGCATCCAGACAACCCGCGTCATCGTTGACGACCATCGCGAGCGTGCTCGCTCCTACAGGTACAACAGTCCGACAGATGACTGCGACACACTGCCGCAGGTCAACTCACCGCCATTCTCCCTTGCCGTATACTCGCCTCGCCTTTTTAGCCGCGAGCGCGGGAGATGTCGATGGATCCTGCAGTATTCGAAGAGTGGATGATGACCGGCCTGGTCAGCATCCTGATCATTTTCATGGGTTTTATCGTCTGGGACCTGGCGAAGAAGTCCAAGGCCGGGCGCTTCGGTTCGTTCATTCTGTTTTTCGTGCTGGGTCTTGGCGTCGCGGCATTCGTCATCAAGAGCGTGGTGATCGGCCTGATCGAAACCGGCACTCTATAAGCGTGCCGGTACTTGCTTCCACTGGCCCTGATCGAGCCCTTCGATCGTCCAGTCACCGATCCTGACCCGCACCAGCCGTAACGTCGGCAGCCCGACCGCGGCCGTCATGCGCCGCACCTGCCGATTGCGGCCTTCGCGTATCACCAGTTCCAGCCAGCTGGTCGGCACACTTTTGCGAAAGCGCACCGGCGGGTTGCGCGGCCACAACTCAGGCTCGTCCAGTTGCCGCGCCTCGGCGGGCAGGGTCATGCCATCGTTCAATTCCACGCCATCGCGCAAGCGCTGCAACTGCTCGGCGTTCGGCTCGCCCTCGACCTGCACCCAGTAAGTCTTGGCCAATTTGTGTTTCGGGTCGGCAATTCGCGCCTGTAACTGGCCGTCGTTGGTCAACAGCAACAAACCTTCGCTGTCGCGATCCAGGCGCCCGGCCGGATAAATGCCGGGAACGTCGATGAAATCCTTGAGCGTCGCCCGCCCTTCGCCGTCGCTGAATTGCGTCAGCACATCGAAAGGCTTGTTGAACAGGATCAGCTTCGGTTCGACCGGAGGCGCCTTGGCGACACGGCGCGGGGCTGTAGACGGTGGTTTCACGCCAGGACGGCGGGAAGGTGGACGAGGTGGGCGTGGCATGGGCAGAACAACAATTAACGGTCAGGGCTGCCAATGCTAGTAGCCCGACCGTCAAATGACCATTGAAACAATCAGCGGAACGGCGGCTCGTCGAAGCTGCGCAGTTTGCGTGAGTGCAACGAGTTGAGCTCGGTACGCAGCAGATCCACCGCTTCGATACCGATCTTCAAATGCTGGCTGACCGCACGCTCATAGAAGGCGTTGGCCGAGCCCGGCAGCTTGATCTCGCTGTGCAGCGGTTTGTCCGAAACACAGAGCAACGTGCCATAAGGCACCCGCAAACGATAACCCTGGGCGGCAATGGTGCCGCTTTCCATATCCACCGCCACCGCGCGGGACAGATTGATCTGCGGACGCTCCTGAGCCCAGCGCAGCTCCCAGTTGCGGTCGTCGTAGGTCAACACCGTACCGGTACGCAGGCGCTTCTTCAGTTCGTCGCCCTTCTCGCCGGTGATGTTCGCAGCCGCTTGCTGCAAGGCCATCTGTACTTCGGCCAGGGCCGGAATGGGAATGTTCGGCGGCACTACCCGGTCAAGAATCCCGTCACGGCGCATGTAGGCGTGAGCGAGCACGTAGTCACCGATGGTTTGCGACTGACGCAGGCCGCCGCAGTGACCGATCATCAGCCAGCAGTGCGGACGCAGTACCGCCAGGTGATCGGTGATGTTCTTGGCGTTCGATGGACCGACGCCGATGTTCACCAGCGTCACGCCATGACCGTCGCTGGCGATCAGGTGATAGGCCGGCATCTGGTAACGGTGCCAGACCACACCGGCGGCAACCGCCGTGGCTTGCTCATGGCTCATGCTCTTTTCAATGATCACGTTGCCGGGCAGCACCATGCGCACGAATCGCGGATCGCTGCGCAACTGCTCAAGGCCATGAACGATGAACTGGTCGACGTAACGGTGGTAGTTGGTCAACAGAATCCAGGGCTGCACATGGCGCCAGTCGCTGCCGGTGTAATGCACCAGTCGACGCAGGGAAAAATCCACCCGCGCCGCGTCGAACAGCGCCAGGGGCAGTGGATCGGTGTTTTCCCAGTCGTACAAGCCATCGGCGATGCCGTCGGTGGCTGCCGACAGGTCGGTACTCGGGAACACCCGCGCCAGCACGGCAGCAGTAACGCCGGAGCCGGCCAGCTCATCACCCTGCTCGACCACATAGGGATACGGGATGTTCTGCTGGCTGACACCGACTTCGACGGTCACGGTGAAGTCGTGCATCAACGGCACCAACTGTTCCAGCAGGTACTTGCGGAACGCCGCGGGTTGGGTGACGGTGACGCTGTACGTGCCCGGAAGCTGGACCTTGGCATAGGCGCGAGTGGTCTGCGGGACTTCGCCCTGGCAGTGATAGGTCAGACGCAGCTCTGGATAACGAAACATCGCCCGCTGCTCGGCATCCGGCTCGACTCGATCCTTGAGATAGCGCTTGAGCGCCTGACTCAATGCGGTGGTTGCACGATTGTGCAAGAGCGCAAGCCGATCCACGGCTTGCTCGGCGGTTTGAACGACAATAAAAGCTTCGGTCACGATCAGCATCCTGTGTTCTGACTTGCAGATATTCATCTTGCCTGCATCGTCGCGTCACGGGAACAGTGGTGTGTAGGCAATTCAGCATTCTGTCAGGCACAACGATACCTGTGGGAGCGGGCTTGCCCGCGATGGCGATGGCAGTTTCAACAAATATGTGACTGAACCACCGTTATCGCGGGCAAGCCCGCTCCCACAGGGAACTGCAGTGCTTTGTTGAATGTGATCAGAACCCCTGCGGAGTCGAGCGGGCGACAATGGCTTCAACATCCAGCCCGCGCGGCAGCGCACCATAAACACGGCCACCGCCATTCAGGCGACTGGCGATAAACGCATCGCTGACCGCCTCATTCCCCGCCTCCAGCAACAGTTTGGCCTGCAGCCCGAGCGCAATGTCTTCGGTCAGTTGCCGGGCACGGTACTGGATATCGCTGGTGTCCTTGAAGGCCGCCTGCAACTGATTGATGTGTGCCGCCAGGCGCTTGTCGCCGTGACCATCGCCCAGCTCGCCGAACAAGGCATCCAGCACGCCCGGCTCTTTCGACAGGGCCCGCAGTACATCGAGGCATTGCACGTTTCCGGAGCCTTCCCACGTCGAGTTGACCGGTGCCTCGCGGTAAAGTCGCGGCAGGATGCTTTCTTCGACATAGCCGGCCCCGCCCATGCACTCGGCGGCCTCGTTGATCATCGCCGGCGCGCGCTTGCAGATCCAGTACTTGCCCACCGCTGTCACCAGTCGGGCAAATTTGTCCTCTTGCGGGTCATTCAGATGATCGAGCGCCCGCCCCATGCGCAAACTCAAGGCCAGAGCCGCCTCGCTTTCCAGCGCCAGATCGGCCAGCACGTTCTGCATCAAGGGCTGCTCGCTGAGTAGTTTGCCGCCAACCCTGCGGTGAGCGCAGTGATGACTGGCCTGGGTCAGCGCCTGACGCATCAAGGCACTGGAACCGACCATGCAATCGAAGCGGGTCATGGCCACCATCTCAATAATAGTCGGAACACCGCGCCCTTCTTCGCCGATCATCCATGCCAAGGCACCGCGAAATTCCACTTCGCTGGAGGCATTGGAGCAGTTGCCGAGCTTGTTCTTCAGGCGCTGGATATAGAACTGGTTGCGTGTGTCATCCGGACGATGCCGGGGCAGCAGGAAGCAGGTCAGCCCCTTGTCGGTCTGGGCCAGGGTCAGGAAGGCATCACACATGGGCGCGGAACAGAACCATTTGTGGCCCACCAGTTCATAGGCCTGGCCAGGACCGCTCGCCCCCACCGGATAAGCCTTGGTGGTGTTGGCCCGCACATCGGTACCGCCCTGTTTTTCGGTCATGGCCATGCCGATGGTGACCCCGTTCTTGTGGGCCATGCCGACATTGCGCGGGTCGTATTCGGTAGCCAGGATCTTCGGCAGCCATTTAGCCGCCAGGTCCGGCTGCAGGCGCATCGCCGGGACACTGGCGAACGTCATGGTCAATGGGCAACCGCTGCCGGCTTCCGCCTGACTGTGCAAATACGTCATGGACGCGCGGGCGACATGGGCACCGTCCTGCGGATGCGCCCAGGGCAGCGAGGTCAGGCCATGCTCGATCGCCGTGCGCATCAATTGGTGATAGGCGGGATGAAACTCCACCAGATCGATGCGGTGACCGTAACGGTCGTGACTGTTGAATACCGGCTTGTTCTGATTGGCCAGGAATCCCGCTTCCATGAGCGGCCCGCCGGCCAATGCACCGTATGCATCAATCCGCGACTCGGCCCAACCGGCACCGAAACGCCGCGACCACTCCTGCAATGGCAAATCGATGCGATACAGGTTTACGCCATCCAGTGACGGCGGCTGGTTGGTGACTTCGTGGGTTTCTGCGAACTGATGCAGGTTCATGACGGGGCTTCTTTGGTCAGCCAGGGGATTTCAGTTAAGCACCGCCCCCTGACTGAAAAAAGTGTCATATGCGCCTAAATATCGGCGCTTTCGCCCTGCCTTGGACAGAGCACCCGGCGATAGAGCGCCGCCTGCAAGTCTTCGAATTTCACCGGTTTGCTCAGGTGGTCGATCAGCGCGCCGGTCGGACAACGCTCGCGATCAGTACCCAGGGCGATCATGAACAGCGGCAGCTCCGCACACCCCGGCAGGGCACGGATCTGGCAACAAAGCGACTCGCCCTCCGTCGACGGCAACTGACAATCGACCAGCACGGCATCGAAGGCTTCATGCCCAAGCAGTTCGAGCGCGGCGCTACCGCTGTCGGCCGTGCGCACCCGAAATCCGAGTTTGAGCAACATGCCACGCAACACCAGTTGATTGATGCTGTTGTCATCCACCAGCAAGACGTCGCAATCCTGCGGCAGGCGCAAACGCGGGAAGTCCCGGGCCATCAAAGGCACCGAAGGGGGCTGAGCCGCCGGGATGTCGAACTCGACATCCAGTTGGAAGCGACTGCCGCGCCCCGGCTCGGAACGGTGAGTCAGGCGACCGCCGAGCAACTCGACCAGCTGCCGGCAGATCGCCAGTCCGACACCAAGACCGCCGTATTCGCGTGTCATCGAGCTATCGAGCTGGAAGAACCGCTGATACATAGTCGCCTCGCCCAGATCGGTGAAGCCGATACCGGTGTCGATCACTGCAAAGGACAGCGCCAGCCGATCGGCATTGAGTGGTTTTCCGGTCACGCGCAGCGCCAGCCCACCCACCCGGGTGAATTTGATGGCGTTATCCAGCAGACACTCCAGGCATTGCGCCAACTTGGCGCTGTCGCCATGTAGACGGTCCGGCACGCCCGCTGCCACATCGACCTTGAAGTCCAGCGACTTGCTCGAAGCGTTGCCATCGAACTGCACACGCAAGGCCTCCACCAAGCCGCGCAGGCTGAAGGTCGAGGCAGCAACGGCAAGCTTTCCGGCCTGCAATTCGGTCAGGGTCAGAATGCCGTTGACCATGCGCATCATGTCTCGCGCCGAGCCTGCGGCCGTTTGCTGGTATTGCTCCAGTTCCGGATCCATTTCGACGGTTTGCATCAGTTCCAGCGAACCGATGACACCGTTCATGGGCGTGCGTAGCTCATGGGTCAGGGTCGCGAGGAATTCGTCCTTGAGCCGATTGCTGCGCGCCAGTTGCTGGTTGAGCACTTCCAGCTTCTGCCCTGCGTCGAAGAGGGTTTGCGCCTGCTGCTCGCGCATGGCATTGATGCGGTCAGCCAGGGCCAGGGACAGCAACGCCACTTCGATCGCCGAGCCGATCTGGCTGGAGTACATGGTCAGGAACACGTTCGGCAAATAGCCGAGCACCATCAGGGTGTTGATGATGCCGCCCAGCAAGAACGCCGACCAGGCGATGATGAAATATCGCGCGACTCGCAACCCCCGCAGCCAGGCGAGGATCCCCGCAGCAAAAATCACTATGGTGAAGCTCAACGCCAGGGCCGTAGCCAGGCGCAGTGCCAGCGCGTAACTGGTCATCAGCGACAGGCCGACCACCAACGCACCCGACATCGCCAACACCAGCAACAAGCGGTCGAGCCAGCGACTGTGGGTGGACGTCTGCAAGAAGCTGCGGGCGAACTGACTGCCGAACAGCCCGGCACAACCAATGAAAAACGGTGTCGCCGCGTTGGCCCACCAGGGATTGTCCGGCCAGAAGTACTGCACGGCAGCACCGTTCACCGACAGCTGGTACAAGCCGAATGAAGCGATATAGAAAATGTAATAGAGGTAACTGGTGTCGCGCACACTGAGGTAGATAAACAGGTTGTAGACCAGCATCCCCAGCAGCACGCCATAGATCAGCCCCAGCACATAGAGGCGCACCGGCTGGTCTTCGAGGTAAGCCGTGCTCGACCACAAGGTCACCGGCGCCTGGATCGAGCCCTGGCTTTGCAGACGCAGATACAGGGTTTGCGCCTGACCTGGGGTGAAATCCAGATTGAACAGGTAGTTGTTCTGGGCTATCTCGCGGCTGGCGAACGGCAAGGCATCGCCGGTCTGGCGAACCAATCGATAGTGTCCGCTGACATCCGGCAAGTACAGGTCAAGGTGATCCAGGGGCGGATACGCCAGCTCCAGCAGCCAGTTGCGTTTCGCTGCCGGATCGGTCGGGCGATATTGCAGGTCGATTTTCAACCAGAAAACCGAACGCGAGTAACCGGCATTGAGCGTGGCTTTATCGTGGGACTTGAAATTGCCCGCGGCGGCTTGTGCACGCACGTCGTCGATGGTCGCCTGACCGGCGGTGTCTTCGAAGACTTGCAGGGCCCGGCCCAAGGGCAGGCTTTGAGTGAATTCATCGAATTCGACCGCGTTTGCCAGGAGGGGCAAACACAACAGCAAAATCAGCAAATAGCGCATTGATGCCCCAGCGTGGCCTGTCCGGTTCTGTCAGGAAGCCCCCCATTCCTTTTGAGTAGACGTTGAACCGGTGTTACCTGTTATTGATTTGGATCCACTCTAGCATAGCCGTTGATGGCCAATGAGCACTACTGAAATTTTTCCTACAAAGGCTCTAGAACGGGCGTTTCAGCAAAGATCATTGAGTTAGAGCTGTTGACTCGATCAGAGGAGGCAAACAACCTGACGGCATTCGCCTGCTGCTGTCGGGACGCGCCATGACTCGCTGGTCGACTGGTGGTAAGCTCGCGCACCATGAATATCTACAGCTCCCGCCCCGTTGTCCTCTGTCTCTCCGGCCACGACCCAAGTGGTGGCGCCGGCTTGCAGGCAGATATCGAAGCCCTGCTCGCACAGGGATGTCATGCGGCTCCGGCCGTCACCGCCCTGACCGTGCAAGACACGGTCAATGTCACTGACTTCCGCGTCCTCGACCGCGAGTGGGTGCTGGCCCAGGCCAATGCCGTGCTCAACGACTCCGAAGTCGCTGCCGTCAAGCTGGGCATGCTCGGTTCCCTGGAAATGGTCGACACCGTGGTCGAACTGCTTTCGGCGAACCCGCATTTGCCAGTGGTCTGCGACCCGGTGCTGCGCGCCGGTGGCGGCGGACGACTGGGCAAGGACGAAGTCGGTTACGCCATGCGCGAACTCCTGCTGCCCCTGTCGATCATCGCCACTCCCAACCTTCCCGAAGCCCGTATTCTCGCGGAGTTGCCTGAAGGCACCGCGGACCAGTGCGCCGAAAAACTCCTGCCATTCGTCAAACACCTGCTGATTACCGGCGGTCATGGCGATGAAACCGAAATCCACAATCGCCTGTACAGCCGCGACGGTCTGCGGGAAACCTACACCTGCCAGCGCCTACCCGGCAGTTACCACGGCTCCGGCTGCACCCTGGCCAGCGCCCTCGCCGGCCGCCTGGCCCAGGGCGAAAACCTCGCCAGCGCCGTACAGACCGCCCTTGGCTACACCTGGCGCACGCTGCGTGATGCCGAGCAGTTGGGCAAGGGCCAATTCGTGCCGCGCCGTCTGCCGCTGGATTTCTGTTCGTAACATCATGAGGCCTGCTCGATGAAACTACGTGGCCTGTACGCCATTACCGACAGTCATTTGCTGGACGGTAAGTTGCTCAAGTATGTGGAGGCGGCACTGGAAGGTGGCGTTGCCCTGCTGCAATACCGCGACAAGAGCGGCGATGAGGCCCGCCGCCTGCGAGAAGCCGAAGCGCTGCGCGAGCTGTGCGAACGCTACAAAACCCGGCTGATCATCAACGATGACGCTGAACTCGCCGCACGTCTGAATGTGGGCGTGCACCTGGGCCAGACCGATGGCCCGTTGACCCCGGCACGTGCCCTGCTGGGGCGCCAGGCGATCATCGGTTCGACCTGCCACTCGCAACTCGAACTCGCCGAACAAGCGGCCAGGGAAGGTGCCAGCTACGTTGCGTTCGGCCGCTTCTTCAATTCGAACACCAAGCCCGGCGCCCCCACCTGCAGCCTCGAACTGCTCGACCAGGCTCGCAAGCAAGTGCATTTGCCGATTTGCGCCATTGGCGGCATTACCCTGGATAACGCCGCCCCGCTGGTGGCCCACGGGGCCGATCTGCTGGCCGTCGTACACGGCCTGTTCGGCGCCCAAAGCACAGCTGAAGTGACCCGTCGCGCCCGCGCCTTCAACGAACTGTTTTCCATTTAAGTCGCTTAAAACCTGATTTGAGAGCCCGATCATGTCTCGTTCCGAAACGCTGTTTGCCAATGCCCAGAAACACATTCCCGGTGGTGTGAATTCACCGGTTCGCGCTTTCAAGAGCGTCGGTGGTACGCCGCTGTTCTTCAAGCACGCCGAAGGCGCCTACGTCACCGACGAAGACAACAAGCGCTATGTGGATTACGTCGGTTCCTGGGGCCCGATGATTCTGGGTCACAGCCATCCGGACGTGCTGGACGCTGTGCGCAGGCAGCTTGAGCACGGCTTGTCGTACGGCGCACCGACCGAGATGGAAACCCAAATGGCAGACCTGGTCTGCTCGCTGGTGCCGTCGATGGAAATGGTGCGCATGGTCAGCTCCGGTACCGAAGCGACCATGAGTGCCATCCGTCTGGCCCGTGGTTTTACCGGTCGTGACAGCATCATCAAGTTCGAAGGCTGCTACCACGGCCACTCCGACAGCCTGCTGGTCAAGGCCGGCTCCGGCGCCCTGACCCAGGGCGTACCAAGCTCGGCCGGTGTACCGGCGGCCTTTGCCAAACACACCCTGACCCTGCCATTCAACGACATCGATGCCGTTGAAAGCATGCTCGCCCAGGTCGGCCAGGAGGTAGCCTGCATCATCGTCGAGCCGGTCGCCGGCAACATGAACTGCGTACCGCCGGCCCCGGGCTTCCTCGAAGGCCTGCGCACCCTGTGCGACAAGCACGGCGTGGTGCTGATCTTCGACGAAGTGATGACCGGTTTCCGTGTTGCCCTCGGCGGCGCCCAGGCCTATTACGGCGTAACGCCAGACCTGACCACGTTCGGCAAAATCATCGGCGGCGGCATGCCGGTAGGCTGCTTCGGCGGCAAGCGTGAAATCATGTCGCGCATCGCCCCGCTGGGTCCGGTCTACCAGGCCGGCACGTTGTCGGGCAACCCGCTGGCCATGGCGGCTGGCCTGACCACCCTCAAACTGATCAGTCGTCCGGGCTTCCACGCCGAGCTGACCGACTACACCACGCGCCTGCTCGACGGCCTGCAAGAACGTGCCGATGCCGCGGGCATCCCGTTCGTGACCACCCAGGCCGGCGGCATGTTCGGCCTGTACTTCAGCGGTGCCGATGACATCGTGACCTTCGATGACGTCATGGCCAGCGACGCCGCCTTGTTCGGCCGTTTCTTCCATCTGATGCTCGAAGGCGGCGTGTACCTGGCACCGAGCGCCTTCGAGGCCGGTTTCACCTCCATCGCCCACGGCGAAGCCGAGTTGAAACTGACCCTGGACGCCGCAGAACGCGCTTTCGCAGCATTGAAGTAAGGGTGTCGAAGCTGACGCAGGCGTTGGCCAGCGTCAGCTTTTACCTGTGCGCTCGCGTTTTTTTTGATTCATCTGCCCGAAATTTCCCAGCAAAGCTGGCGATATATTTCCCGCGCAGCAGAAAAACGAGTAAAGACTTTGTAAGGTTGGCCCTGCTTATTTCATAATGCGCGCTTATTGGATCCCCTCGATGGGTCCGCGCGCCCTTCAGAGGTAAGTCGATTCCCATGAACCGCACCGGCCGCGCCCTTTCACTGGGCTGCCTGTTGCTCCTTCAGCCCCTGCTCGCGCTCGCACAAGCAGGCGGTAACTCGTTGTTGATCCCAGCGATGGGTCGCTGCACCCTCAATACCCAGCCGCAAGACCAGGCACAGGCACTCGCCACCTGCCAGAAAGCGTCGGATGAAGGGGATGCGCAAGCGCAATACGAGTTGGGTATGTTCTATTACGAAGGCAGGAACACCCCGCGCGACCTCAATCAAGCCCTTGGCTACTTCGAAAAGGCCTCGCTGCAGGGTCACGCCCAGGCGCAATTCAAGCTGGGCACCATGTTTTTCCACGGTGAAGGCGTCCCGGCCAATAACATCCAGGCTTATATCCTGCTGAAAATGGCTGCGGTCAATGGCGCGGAAGATGCGCTGGACACCGCCGATGAAGTCACCGAGCAAATGCCTCGCCAGGAGCTGGAGGTCGCCACCCAGGTACTGGGCCAGATCTTCCGCAAGTACCTGCTGGAACTGCAAAGCGCCGACGGGCGCACGCCGTTTTCGCCTCTTCCCTGAGTACTTCATTGCCCTCGTTCGCGGGCAAGCCTCGCTCCTACAGCGAAGGGGACAAATCGGTCTTCAGGCCTACTTCTCGGGCATCGGCATCGGAAACGGCATCACATTGCCGACCCCGCCGCGGGCTTCGCTGATTTTCGGGGTGCCCAAACGCTCGACCTCGTCGATGCGCACGATCGAATGCATCGGCACGAAACTGCGCACGACACCTTCGAATTGCGCCTTGAGCTTCTCTTCGCTCGGATCGACAACCACCTGAGTGCGCTCGCCAAAGACGAACTCTTCCACCTCCAGAAAGCCCCACAGATCGCTCTGATAGATCTGCTTGGCGTACATTTCGAACACCTGGCCCTGGTTGAGGAAAATCACCTTGTAGATTGGAGCTTCACGTTTGGTCATGGTGGGCGAGCAACACATCGGGGAATAAAAAGAGGCCGCGAACTATAGCATAACCACCGGACGCACAGCGGTAGGAACCTCGGAGCATGTTCCCTATAATGCGCGGTTCTTCGA
This sequence comes from Pseudomonas sp. NPDC089569, assembly GCF_050280625.1. Classification (NCBI taxonomy): domain Bacteria; kingdom Pseudomonadati; phylum Pseudomonadota; class Gammaproteobacteria; order Pseudomonadales; family Pseudomonadaceae; genus Pseudomonas; species Pseudomonas sp. NPDC089569. The sequence goes on along the minus strand of NZ_JBNNVQ010000016.1, from coordinate 20,184 downwards.
ATCACGTGATGACCCTTTCCATGGCCAAGAAGCTTTACATCGAAACCCACGGTTGCCAGATGAACGAGTACGACAGCTCGCGCATGGTCGATCTGCTGGGTGAACACCAGGCCCTGGAGGTCACCGCTCGTGCGGAAGACGCCGACGTGATTCTGCTCAACACCTGTTCGATCCGCGAACGTGCCCAGGATCGCGTGTATTCGCAGTTGGGCCGCTGGCGCGAATTGAAACAGGCCAACCCGGACATGGTCATCGCCGTCGGCGGTTGCGTGGCCAGCCAGGAAGGCGCCGCCATCCGCGATCGCGCGCCGTATGTGGACGTGGTATTCGGCCCGCAGACCCTTCACCGCCTGCCGGAAATGATCGATGCCGCGCGCATCAGCAAACTGCCGCAAGTCGACGTCAGCTTCCCGGAAATCGAAAAATTCGACCATCTGCCCGAGCCGCGCATCGATGGTCCAAGCGCCTACGTGTCGGTGATGGAAGGCTGCAGCAAGTACTGCACGTTCTGCGTGGTTCCCTATACCCGAGGCGAAGAGGTCAGTCGTCCGTTCGATGATGTGATTGCCGAGATCATTCACCTGGCTGAAAACGGCGTGCGCGAAGTGACGCTGCTGGGGCAAAACGTCAACGGCTATCGCGGTGCGACCCATGATGGTCGTCTGGCGGACCTGGCCGAACTGATCCGGGTGGTGGCCGCTGTCGACGGCATCGACCGCATCCGCTACACCACCTCGCACCCGCTGGAGTTTTCCGACAGCCTGATCCAGGCCCACGCCGATGTACCGGAACTGGTCAAACACCTGCACTTGCCGGTGCAATCGGGCTCGGATCGCATCCTGGCCGCCATGAAGCGCAACCACACCGCGCTGGAGTACAAATCCAAGTTGCGCAAGCTGCGGGCCGCGGTGCCGGGCATCTGCATCAGCTCGGACTTTATCGTCGGCTTCCCCGGCGAGACCGAGAAAGATTTCGAACAGACCATGAAGCTGATCCAGGACGTGGGGTTCGACTTCTCCTACTCGTTCGTCTACAGCCAGCGCCCTGGTACGCCGGCCGCCGACCTGGCCGACGACACTCCGGAAGAACTGAAAAAAGAGCGCCTGAATGCCCTGCAACATCGCCTGAACCAGCAAGGTTTCGAAATCAGCCGACAAATGGTCGGTTCGATCCAGCGCATTCTGGTCACCGATTATTCGAAAAAAGATCCGGGCGAGCTGCAAGGTCGCACCGAGAATAACCGGATCGTCAACTTCCGCTGCGACAATCCAACCTTGATCGGCCAGTTCGCCGATGTGCACATTGACTCTGCACAGCCGCACTCACTGCGGGGCTCGCTGATCCAATAATACCGGCCCCCTGTGGGAGCGAGCCTGCTCGCGATGGCGCAAGGTCAGACCACATAGGTCAAATGTCAGACCGTCATCGCGAGCAGGCTCGCTCCCACAGAGGTCGGCAGTGACTCAGGATGCGATATTTAAGACCTTTCGCACCCAGGCCACTGGCGTTATCCTTGATTTCATCACTATTGCCCCAGGGCGGCTAAATACGACCTTGAACGCACCCATAGAACCCCATCGTTTCATCCTCGAGCCGTTTGAAGCTCGTCGCTTCGCCAATCTGTGCGGGCAGTTCGACGAGCATCTGCGCCTGATCGAACAGCGCCTGACCATCGAGATTCGCAACCGCGGCAACCAGTTCGAACTGATCGGCGAGCGCAAGCACACCACCTCCGCGGAAAATATCCTGCGTCGCCTGTACCGGGAAACCAAGGGCACCGAGCTGTCGCCGGACATGGTTCATCTGTTCCTGCAGGAATCCACCGTCGAAGAGCTGGACAATCATTCGCCCGTCGATGCCTCCGTCGCCCTGCGCACCAGAAAAGGCATGATTCGCCCACGCGGCGTGAATCAGCAGCGCTATGTGAAGGAAATCCTCGGAAACGATATCAACTTCGGCATCGGCCCAGCCGGCACCGGCAAGACCTATCTGGCGGTTGCCTGTGCGGTGGATGCACTGGAGCGCGAACAGATCCGTCGCATCCTGCTGGTACGCCCGGCCGTCGAAGCGGGGGAAAAGCTCGGCTTCCTGCCCGGTGACCTGACCCAGAAGATCGACCCGTACCTGCGCCCGCTCTACGACGCGCTCTACGAAATGCTCGGTTTCGAACACGTCGCCAAACTGATCGAACGCCAGGTTATCGAGGTCGCTCCGCTGGCCTACATGCGTGGCCGTACGCTGAACAACAGCTTCATCATCCTCGACGAAAGCCAGAACACCACCGTCGAGCAAATGAAAATGTTCCTGACCCGGATCGGCTTCGGCTCCACGGCCGTCATCACCGGCGACATCACCCAGGTCGATCTGCCACGAGGCACCAAGTCGGGCTTGCACCACGTGATTGAAGTGCTCAAAGACGTGCCCGGCATCAGCTTCACCCACTTCCAGCCCAAGGACGTTGTGCGTCATCCGTTGGTGCAGCGCATTGTCGAAGCCTATGAGCGCTTCGAAAATCGCGTGGCTGATGAAACGCCAAAGGAAACCCGCCGCGATGCTTGAGCTTGACCTGCAAATCGCAAGCGAATCCCCCGCCCCCAGCGAAGCCGAATTCCGCCAATGGTGCGAACTGGCGCTGCGCCAGCGCAGCGCCGACTCGGAGATGACCATTCGCCTGGTCGACGAAACCGAAGGCCGCGAGTTGAACCGCACCTGGCGGCATAAGGATTACGCCACTAACGTATTGTCATTCCCTGCCGAAGTGCCGGATGAGTTTCTCGATATCCCGTTGCTGGGTGACCTGGTGATCTGTGTCGCCGTGGTCGAGCGTGAAGCCGCCGAACAGGGCAAGGCGCTCAAGGCCCATTGGGCGCACCTGGTCATTCACGGCTGCCTGCATCTGCTCGGTTACGACCATATCGAGGATGAGGAAGCCGAGGAAATGGAAGCACTGGAACGAACGTTGCTTGCAGAGCTGGGCTACCCCGATCCGTATGCGGACGACGAAATCGAAACATCACCAACCGTTACAACAAAGGATTCAGAGTAATCGCTATGAGCGAAGATCGATCGAGCAACGGGCAGAAGTCGTGGCTGGGTAAGCTCACCCAGGCTTTTGCCCACGAGCCGAAGAACCGCCAGGAGCTGCTTGAGCTGCTGCGCGACGCACATCAAAACAAGTTGCTGGACAGCGAAGCGCTTGCCATCGTCGAAGGCGCCATCCAGGTGGCCGACCTGCAGGTACGGGACATCATGGTCCCGCGCTCGCAGATGATCAGCATCAAGGCGACCCAGACACCCCGCGAGTTCCTGCCTGCCGTGGTCGAATCGGCCCACTCCCGCTACCCGGTCATCGGCGAAAGCCATGATGATGTGATGGGTGTTTTGCTGGCCAAGGACTTGCTGCCGTTGATCCTCAAGGAGAACGGCGACCACTTCAACATCAAGGATCTTCTGCGCCCGGCCACGTTCGTGCCAGAATCCAAGCGCCTCAATGTGTTGCTGCGCGAGTTCCGCGCCAACCACAACCACATGGCCATCGTCATTGACGAATACGGCGGCGTGGCGGGTCTTGTGACCATTGAAGACGTGCTGGAGCAAATCGTCGGCGACATCGAAGACGAACACGACGTCGAAGAAGACAGCTACATCAAGCCGTTGCCCAGCGGTGATTTCCTGATCAAGGCCCTGACGCCGATCGAAAACTTCAACGAATTTTTCGACAGCGAATTTTCCGACGATGAATTCGATACCGTAGGAGGCCTGGTGATGAGCGCGTTCGGACATCTGCCCAAACGCAATGAAATCACCGAGATCGGCGCCTATCGCTTCCGTATTCTGAACGCCGACAGCCGTCGGATTCATTTGCTGCGCCTGACCCCTATTGCCCGATAATTTCCAAGGATAGAAATGCGCTGGATAACCCGCCCCGGCTGGCCCGGTAACCTGCTGGCCGTGGCGGCCGGTGCAATCACCACACTGGCCCTGGCGCCGTTCGATATCTGGCCGCTGGCATTGCTGGCGGTCGGGTTGTTCTATGCCGGCTTGCGCGAACTGAGCCCGCGCCAGGCACTGGGTCGCGGCTGGTGTTTCGGCTTCGGCCTGTTCGGTGCCGGTACCAGCTGGATCTATTACAGCATTCACCACTTCGGCGGCGCATCGGTACTGCTGGCCGGCTTCCTGATGCTGTTGTTCACCGCGGCGATCGCCTGGTTCTTCGCCCTGCCCGCCTGGCTCTGGGCCCGTTGGCTACGACGCAGCGAAGCGCCACTGGCCGATGCACTGGCCTTCGCTGCCCTGTGGGTGGGCCAGGAAGCCTTCCGCGGCTGGTTCCTCACCGGTTTCCCCTGGCTCTATTCCGGATACAGCCAGCTCGACGGCCCTTTGGCCGGGCTCGCGCCTGTCGGCGGCATCTGGCTGATTTCGTTCAGCCTGGCGCTGACTGCGGCGCTGATCTACAACGGCGCACGCCTGATTCGTAGTGGCCGCAAAGGCTTCATCGCGGCAGGTGCCCTGCTGCTGGTCGGCCCGTGGGTGGCCGCCATGGCGCTCAAACACCATGCCTGGACCAGCCCCGCGGGTGCGCCACTGAGCGTCGCCGCGATTCAAGGCAACGTCGAACAAAGCATGAAATGGGACCCGGCTCAGCTCAATGCGCAACTGGAGCTATACCGTGACATGAGCTTCAGCTCCAAGCGCGCCGACCTCCTGATCTGGCCGGAAACTGCGGTTCCAGTGCTCAAGGAGTCCGCCCAGGGCTACCTCGACATGATGGGCAAATTCGCGGCCGACAGGGATTCGGCATTCATTACCGGCGTCCCCATCCGGGAAGTCGTTCGTCACGAGAAGCGCTTTTACAATGGCATCACCGTGGTCGGCGAAGGCGACGGCACCTACCTCAAGCAGAAGCTCGTGCCTTTTGGCGAGTACGTTCCGCTACAGGATATGTTGCGTGGGCTGATCGCCTTCTTCGACCTGCCGATGTCCGATTTTGCCCGCGGCCCTGCCGACCAGGCGATGCTGCAAGCCAAGGGCTATCAGATTGCACCGTTCATCTGCTACGAAGTGGTGTACCCGGAATTCGCCGCCGGCCTCGCCGCCAACAGCGATCTGCTGCTGACCATCAGCAACGACACCTGGTTCGGCACCTCCATCGGCCCGCTGCAACACCTGCAGATGGCCCAGATGCGAGCACTGGAGGCCGGCCGCTGGATGATCCGCGCCACCAACAACGGCGTAACCGGCCTGATCGACCCGTTCGGCCGCATCACCGCACAGATCCCACAGTTCGAACGCGGCATTCTCTACGGAGAGGTCGTGCCGATGCACAACCTGACGCCTTATCTGCAATGGCGTTCGTGGCCGTTGATCATCGTTTGCCTGCTGTTGTTTGGCTGGGCACTGATCGCCAGCCGGATGGCCAAGACCGTCTGACAACCTGCAGGAGCCAGCACGCTGGCGAAGGCAGCCTCACGTCGTGCGGTGCATTCAAAAACGCCTTCGCTGTAGGAGCCAGGCTTGCCGGCGAAGGCGCCCTCACGTCGTGTGGCGTATTCAAAAACGCCCTCGCTGTAGGAGCCAGGCTTGCCGGCGAAGGCGCCCTCACGTCGTGCGGTGCATTCGAAAACGCCTTCGCTTGTAGGAGCCAGGCTTGCCGGCGAAGGCGGCCTCACGTCGTGCGGTGCATTCGAAAACGCCTTCGCTTGTAGGAGCCAGGCTTGCCGGCGAAGGCGGACTCATATCGTGCGGCGTTTTCCAAAACGCATTCGCCGGCAAGCCTGGCTCCTACAGGCGAAGGCGGACTCATATCATGCGGCGTTGTCCAAAACGCATTCGCCGGCAAGCCTGGCTCCTACAGGCGAATGCGGCCTCACGTCGTATGGCGCTTTCCAAAACGCATTCGCTGGCAAGTCGGATCGCCGCACCGCTGGCTCCTACGGGTCATGGGTAAAACAACGAATACCCGACCTGTCCCACCGCTTCGTTCAGCAATTGTCCGCTACGCCAGATCGACTTGAACTCCGGCATCCAGCCGCCCAGCGGCTCACCATTATCAACACCCAGAAATCCTACCGGTGCCGGCACGACTTCGAACCCGGCCTTGCGGAAACTCCAAACCGCCCGCGGCATGTGCCAGGCCTGAGTGACGAGTACAACGCGCTTGATATCTAGAGGCAACAAAACCTCGGCGCTCAATTGCGCATTCTCCCAGGTCGTGCGGCTGCGCCCCTCCTGCCAACGTACGGTCACGCCGAAATCGTCGCGCAACGAGTCAGCCATCAATTGCGCTTCGGTTGGCGGTGAACCGTAGTGCAGGCCACCACTGGTCAGAATCGGCAAACCCGAGGCCTTGGCCAGACGTGCCGCATAACGCTGGCGTTCGAGTCCCACACCGGTCGGCTGATCGCCACCCCACGCCGGATCGCCCCGCTCGCGCCCCGAGCCCAGTACCACAATCGCATCCGCGCGTTTGGCCAACGTCGCCCACTCGTCGAGCGCCAATGGCGGTTCGCGCTCCAGCAGAGCAGCGCTCCATTGCACCATGATCGGCAAGCTCATCAGCCAGAACCCGACCAGTCCCAGGGCAAAGCAAAAACCGGCAAGACGCGGCCTTGAGCTGCGCCACCACCAGGCAAGCGCCAGCAGCAGCAACAGAAGGCCAGGCGGCAAAAGCAGTGCTTTGACTAAATAGCGAAAAGGCATCGAGCATCTCCATAAAGATGCTCGAAGCCTAGGTGGGTTGACGCAATGCGACAATCAGTACGCAAGGACTATGCTTCAAAAAGCCATGGGGCATGGCTCTATGCCCTTATTTGAATTGCAGAGACCGGACCTTTACCGCGTCTCTGCCGGGTACTTTGTCCTTGAGCCAGATAATCTTGGCCGAACGCGGTGCGTCGAGTTGCTTCACTGCCTCTGACAAGCATCCGTGTGTCTCACGCTCACTGCGATCCAGATACGCCTTTACCAGGGCAAACTCTGCGGGGCTCAGGCCACGCAATTCCAGCTCCAGCGGACGTTCGTCACGCAGCCGGCCCGCGGTTCTTGCCGCTTCCAGGGCCAAGCCCAGACGATCGATCAGTCTTTCGTACAGCTCCGGTTTTGTAGCTTTCTGCCGTGACTCAACCATCCCTCACCTCATTGGAAGATAAGACCTACTCCCCAGTTAGAGCTTAGCTTCCATGAACAAACCGGCTGGACGCCGCGACCAACGGCCCTTCCAGCGGTTTTTGCAAGACGCGCGGCAGCAATCAGGGTTTCCCTCGGTAGAGCGCGGTCATGTATGCTACGGCGCTTCCTGTAACTCCACTTCCAGCTCGACTGGACACTGAAACGCCGAATTGGCGCCTTCACCGTCCAGCGTTGCATTGAAGAGGATTAGGCCACCCCTATTCAGTTCAAAAGTAGCCATGCACGAACAATATCAGCCCCGTGAAATCGAAGCCGCCGCCCAGTCTTTCTGGGATGAGCAAAAGTCCTTTGAAGTCAGCGAACAGCCAGGCAAGGAGACTTACTACTGCCTGTCGATGTTCCCTTATCCCAGCGGCAAGCTACACATGGGGCACGTGCGCAACTACACCATCGGCGACGTGATCTCCCGCTATCAGCGCATGCAAGGCAAGAATGTCCTGCAACCCATGGGTTGGGATGCCTTCGGCATGCCGGCGGAAAACGCCGCGATGAAGAACAACGTAGCGCCCGCCAAATGGACCTACGAAAACATCGCCTACATGAAGTCCCAGCTGCGCAGCCTGGGCCTGGCGGTGGACTGGTCGCGCGAAGTGACCACCTGCAAGCCGGATTACTACCGCTGGGAACAATGGCTGTTCACCCGCCTGTTCGAAAAAGGTGTGATCTACAAAAAAGCGGCACCGTGAACTGGGACCCGGTCGACCAGACCGTACTGGCCAACGAACAGGTGATCGACGGACGCGGCTGGCGCTCCGGCGCGCTGATCGAAAAGCGCGAAATCCCGATGTACTACTTCAAGATCACCGCCTATGCGGATGAACTGCTGGAGAGCCTCGACGATCTCCCAGGCTGGCCTGAGCAGGTCAAGACCATGCAGCGCAACTGGATCGGCAAGTCCCGCGGCATGGAAGTGCAGTTCCCGTACAACGTCGACTCCATCGGCGAAACCGGCACACTGAAAGTCTTCACCACCCGCCCCGACACCCTGATGGGCGCAACCTACGTTGCCGTCGCGGCCGAACACCACCTGGCCACCCTGGCTGCACAGAACAATCCCGAGCTGCAGGCCTTCATCGCCGAATGCAAGGGCGGCAGCGTTGCCGAAGCCGACGTCGCCACCCAGGAGAAAAAAGGCCTGCCGACCGGCCTGTTCGTCGAACACCCGCTGACCGGCGAAAAACTGCCGGTATGGGTCGCCAACTACGTCCTGATGCATTACGGCGATGGCGCGGTCATGGCCGTCCCGGCCCACGACGAGCGCGATTTCGAGTTCGCCCACAAGTACAACCTGCCGGTCAAATCGGTGGTGCGCACCAGCTCTGGTGAGACCAACCCTGCACCGTGGCAAGACGCCTACGGCGAGCACGGCACGCTGATCAACTCCGGTGAGTTCGATGGCCTGGACTTCGCAGGCGCCTTCGACGCCATCGAAGTGGCACTGATCAAGAAAAACCTCGGCGCCTCGCGCACCCAGTTCCGCCTGCGCGACTGGGGCATCAGCCGCCAGCGCTACTGGGGCTGCCCGATCCCGATCATCCACTGCGGCAGCTGCGGTGACGTGCCGGTACCGGAAGATCAGTTGCCGGTGGTACTGCCTGAAGACGTCGTACCCGATGGCGCCGGTTCTCCATTGGCGCGCATGCCCGAGTTCTACGAGTGCAACTGCCCGAAATGCGGCCAGCCTGCCAAGCGTGAAACCGACACCATGGACACCTTCGTCGAGTCCTCGTGGTATTACGCCCGCTACGCCTCGCCACGTTATGAAGGCGGTCTGGTCGACCCGGCCGCGGCCAACCACTGGTTGCCGGTGGATCAATACATCGGCGGCATCGAACACGCGATTCTTCACCTGCTGTATGCGCGCTTCTTCCACAAGCTGATGCGCGACGAAGGCCTGGTGAACTCCAACGAGCCGTTCAAGAACCTGCTGACCCAGGGCATGGTGATCGCCGAAACCTACTATCGCCGCGAAGCCAACGGTGCCTACACCTGGTTCAACCCGGCCGATGTCGAGCTTGAACGTGACAGCAAGGCCAAGGTGATCAGCGCCAAGCTGAAAGCTGACGGCTTGCCGGTGGAAATCGGTGGCACCGAGAAGATGGCCAAGTCGAAGAACAACGGTGTCGACCCGCAATCGATGATTGACCAGTTCGGTGCAGACACCTGCCGCCTGTTCATGATGTTCGCCTCGCCGCCTGACATGAGCGCGGAATGGTCTGACTCCGGCGTAGAGGGCTCGCATCGCTTCCTCAAGCGCGTCTGGCGTCTGGCCCAGGCTCACGTGACTCAGGGCCTGCCGGGCAAACTGGACGTCGCCAGCCTCAATGACGAGCAGAAAGCCGTTCGCCGTTCGATCCACCTGGCCATCAAGCAGGCCAGCCAGGACGTGGGCCAGAACCACAAGTTCAACACCGCCATCGCACAAGTGATGACGCTGATGAACGTACTGGAAAAGGCCGCGCAAGCGACCGAACAGGATCGCGCACTGATTCACGAAGGTCTGGAAACCGTCACGCTGCTGCTGGCTCCGATCACGCCGCACATCAGCCACGAACTGTGGCATCGATTGGGTCACGCCGATCCTGTGATCGACGCTGGCTGGCCGATGCAGGACGACAGCGCACTGGTGCAGGACAGCTTGACGCTGGTCATTCAGGTCAACGGCAAATTGCGCGGCCAGATCGAAATGCCGGCCAGCGCGAGCCGCGAGGAAATCGAAGCCGCCGCACGCGCCAACGAAAACGTGCTGCGCTTCGTCGATGGCCTGACCATTCGTAAAGTGATCGTTGTACCGGGCAAACTGGTCAACATCGTCGCCAGCTAATCGGATCGGGCGCCGGGTGATGCCGGCGCCATGTAAAACCTTTCGGGTCGCTCGAACGGCCCACATGGTTTCAAGGGGAGCAACACAATGATCAAACGCAACTTGCTGGTGATGGGCCTCGCGGTCCTGCTGAGCGCCTGCGGTTTCCAGCTGCGCGGTACCGGCACCACGGAGCTGGCGATCAAGGAAATCGACCTCAGCGCCCGTAACGCCTATGGCGAAACCGTCACTCAGCTGCGTCAGGTGCTCGATAGCAGCGGCGTCAAGGTCTACAAAGGCGCGCCTTACAAACTGGTGCTGACCGATGAGCAGGAAAGCCAGCGCATTCTCAGCTACGCAGGTGCCGGTCGCACCGGTGAATACCAGATCAGCACCGTACTCAACTACAGCATCCTCAGCCAGGGCAACCTGTCGCTGATGGCTGACAAGCTCGAAGTGCAGCGCGTCTTCATGCACGACGGCAACAACCTGGTGGGCTCCGACCAGGAAGCCGGCGATGCACGCAAGGAAATGCGTCGTGAACTGGTACAACGCATGATGTTGCGCCTGCAACAGATCTCGCCGACCCAGTTGGCGCAGCTGCAGCAGACTGCCGAAGCCCGCGCCAAGGCGGAAGCCGCGGCAGTGGAAGCGGCGCAGAAGGCTGAGGCGGAAACCCCGCGTCAGTCCCCACTCGAACTGCCGCAGCAGTAAGCCTTACGGGGCGCTCAGGCGCCCCGTTCGCCCTCTCCCATGAAGCTCGCACCCGCCCAACTCGGCAAACACCTGCAAGGTCCGCTCGCACCGGTCTACGTGATCAGTGGCGATGATCCCCTGCTGTGTCAGGAAGCCGCCGACGCCATACGCACCGCTGCCCGCCAGCAAGGTTTCGACGAACGCCAGGTTTTTGCCGCCGACGCCAGCTTTGACTGGGGCACGTTGCTGCAGGCCGGGGCCAGCATGTCGTTGTTCGCCGAAAAACGCTTGCTGGAACTTCGCCTGCCGTCCGGCAAACCCGGCGACAAAGGCGCCGCCGCACTTATTGAGTACTGCTCGCGACCGGCCGAGGACACGTTGCTGCTGATCAGCCTGCCAAAGCTGGATGGCAGCGCGCAGAAAACCAAGTGGGGCAAGGCACTGATCGAAGGTCAGCAGACTCAGTTCGTGCAGATCTGGCCGGTGGATGCCAGCCAACTACCGGGTTGGATCCGCCAGCGTCTGTCCCAGGCCGGACTGTCCGCCAGCCAGGACGCCGTCGAACTGATCGGTGCGCGAGTCGAGGGCAACCTGCTGGCCGCCGCCCAGGAAATCGAAAAACTCAAGCTGATGGCCGAGGGGGGTCAGATCACCGTCGAAACCGTGCAGGCTGCAGTGGCCGACAGTGCGCGCTTCGACGTTTTCGGACTGACCGACGCCATTCTCAACGGAGAGGCCTCCCACGCCCTGCGAATGCTCGAGGGATTGCGTGGTGAAGGCGTCGAGCCTCCCGTCATTCTTTGGGCCCTGGCACGCGAGCTGCGCCTGCTGGCCAATATTTCGCTGCAATACAGCCAGGGCACACCGCTGGACAAAGCCTTCAGCCAGGCCAAACCACCAGTCTGGGACAAGCGCAAACCGCTGATGAGCAAGGCCTTGCAACGCTATTCGGCGCAGCGCTGGGCACAATTGCTGCTCGAAGCGCAGCGCATTGACGCGCAGATCAAGGGGCAGGCCGCTGGCTCTGCGTGGATGAGCCTGAGTCGCTTGACGTTGTTGATGGCTGGGCAGCGGTTGAATTTGCCGGCCGAGTAAGACATTCAACCGTGGTGCGGCTGTTCGCTGTAGGAGCGAGGCTTGCCCGCGAAGGCGTCGGAAAGGTCAAACATAACTTGAGGACTGGACAGACCTCTCACTTGAGCCGATGATTTGCCCCGCAAAAACCACCTGAGCGCGAGAGCCTTTCATGAGCAAGAAACCGTCCGGACATGGCCCCAACAAGGCCAAATCAATCATCGCCCAGCCACTGTTCCGAAGCCGCCAGGAACGCCCCGGCAAGGGCAAAGGCAGCTACCGCCGCGAAGCCTTCCAGTCGAAAAACTGGGAGGCTTCTTACTTTCTGGCAGCCTGAAAGGCAAGCAACCGCTCAACATGTTAAGGTCTGCACCTGATCCGTATTCTCTGGAACCGTGCATGCTCCTTTGTCTTCCCCGTCGCTGGCATCTGCGCCAACTGCTTGCTGCCTCCAGTCTCGTCCTGCTGGTCGCCTGCGCGGAAAAACCCACCGCCGCCGACGCACAACCGCTTCAGAGCCTTCCTGTCAACACTGCCCCGGCAGCCGTTGCACCTGTCGTACCGAGCGATGACAACCTCTACATTCAGCCGACCCAGACCTTCGCCGAATGGCAGGCCGGTTTCCGCAAGGACGCCCTGGCCGCCGGTATCCGTGCCGATATCTTTGATCGAGCGTTTGCCAATGTCAGCTTCGACCCCAGCGTGATTCGTGCCGACCGCAGCCAGCCGGAATTTACCCGCCCGGTGTGGGAATACCTCGACGGCGCCCTGTCGCCTGTGCGGGTGCGCAAGGGCCAGGCTTTGCTGAGCCAGTACGCCGGCATCCTGCAAAGCATCGAACAGCGCTACGGCGTGGACCGTGAAGCACTGGTTGCGGTATGGGGCATGGAAAGCAACTTCGGCCAGTTCCAGGGCAACAAGTCGGTGATCAACTCACTGGCGACCCTGGCTTACGAAGGCCGGCGCCCAGCCTTCGCTCACGCGCAACTCATCGCCGCGCTGCAAATTCTGCAACAGGGCGATATCGAACCCGAGAAAATGCTGGGTTCCTGGGCTGGCGCCATGGGCCAGACCCAGTTCATTCCAACGACCTATAACACCCACGCCGTAGACTTCGATGGCGACGGCCGCCGCGACATCTGGGGCAGCTCCACCGACGCCCTGGCGTCGACTGCGCACTACCTGCAAAGCTCCGGCTGGCAAAAAGGCCAGTCGTGGGGTTTCGAAGTGCAGTTGCCCGGCAACTTCAATTACGTGCTTGCCGACGGCACGATTCGCAAGAGTGTCGCCGAATGGCGGCAACTGGGTATCACACTGCCCAATGGTGTCCAGGCTCCGGCAGGTACCGAGCAACTGTCCGCGGCCTTGCTGCTGCCGGCCGGCTATCGTGGCCCGGCCTACCTGGTACTGGATAACTTCCGCGCAATCCTCAAGTACAACAACTCGTCGTCCTACGCCCTAGCGGTGGGCCTGCTGTCCCAGCGCTTCAACGGCGCCGGCCTGATCAGCGGCACATGGCCCAAAGATGACCTGCCATTGAGCCGCACCGAGCGAATCGAGCTGCAAAATCTGTTGAGCGCCCAGAATTACGATGCCGGGACGGCGGATGGCATTATCGGCGCCAACACGCGCAAGGCGATCCGCAGCGCACAACAGTCATTCGGCTGGCCGGCGGATGGTTATCCAACGCACAAGTTGCTGGAAGGGCTGCGCAACCGCTGAAAGCTTCGCGGGCAAGTCGGCTCCCACAGGTGAACGCATTTCTACATGGAAATACGCTCGAATGTGGGAGCGAGCCTGCTCGCGAAGACTGACTGTCGGACAATGACTTCTACGCTCTGATCACCACATCCTGTTCCAGAACCAATTGCCTGTTTCCTGCATCCAGCCTGACCAGCGCCCCCATCGGCAACGTCAGGTTCGGATCGCAGTGCCCGCTGCGCCATCCGGACAACACAGGAATGCGCAGTGGCTCGAACGTCTGCTTGAGCAAGCGCTCCAGTGCCAGCACATCAACCCCGGCCACGTCCCCCACCAGCACTCCATGCAACTTGCCCAGGGTACCCGCCAGCCGTAAATGGGTCAGCAGCCGGTCTATACGATACAAAGGCTCGTTGATGTCCTCGATGAACAGGATGACCCCTTCGGCATCAATCTCGTAAGGCGTGCCCATGGTGGCAGCGATCATCGAAAGGTTGCCCCCAAGCAGACGCCCGTGGGCGATGCCTGGCTCGATCGTCGTCAACGGGTAGGCTGCCGGATGCGCCAGGACACTGCCGGCTTTCATCTGCCCGCGCAGCATGTTGAAAAACGAAGGCTCAGTGGGTTTTTGCCTGTCCCCCAGCAGGTCAGCGTTGAGCAACGGGCCATGAAATGTCACGAAGCCTGCGTAACGACTGATGGCCAGGTGCAGCGCGGTGATGTCGCTGTAGCCGACGAATGGCTTGGCGTTGTCGCGCAGCAGCTCGAAATCGATGCGATCGAGCAACCTGGGCGTGCCGTAACCGCCGCGCAGGCAAATGATTGCATCGACCTCGTCGTCGGCAAATGCGGCATGAAGATCATTGAGGCGTACCTCGTCACTGCCCGCCAGATAGCCTTCCTTTTCGTATACGCCAGGAAACACTTTCAGCAAATAGCCACGGGCACGCATCCAGTTCACGGCTTTGTTGGTGTCCAGCGGAGCAGGACCGGCAGGTGCAATGACGCCGATCAGTCCCTGCGACGGTAACGCCGGAACCGGAGCGTGAGGACAAAGGGTATATGGCACGCTTGCGGTCATCCATGAATCTCCCTGTGAAACATCAATACACAGTAGTCAGGATTGGGGACAAACAGAAGAGGTCTGTCACCCTGATTACTGGAGCAAACGCCTGCCATTGCTGTAAGCCAGGCAAAAAAACGCCCGCAAGACGCAAAGCCGTGCGGGCATTTTCATGACGGTTTGTCGATCAGGACGACATCAGCTCGGCCTTGACCAGCTTCGCCTGTTCGTCGGCGTGATACGAGGAACGTACCAGCGGACCGGAAGCGACGTTCTTGAAGCCCATTTTGTAACCTTCCTCGGCGAACCAGGCAAAGGTGTCCGGGTGCACGAAACGTTGCACCGGCAGGTGACTACGGGACGGTTGCAGGTACTGCCCCAGGGTCAGCATGTCGATGTCGTGCTCGCGCATGCGCTTCATGACTTCGATCACTTCGTCGTCGGTCTCGCCCAGGCCCAGCATCAAGCCGGATTTGGTCGGAATGTGCGGCATCAACTGCTTGAAGCGTTGCAGCAGCGTCAGCGACCACTGGTAGTCAGACCCCGGACGCGCAGCCTTGTAGAGGCGCGGTACGGTTTCCAGGTTGTGGTTGAACACGTCCGGCGGCTCGGAAGCGGTGATTTCCAGTGCGACATCCATACGGCCCCGATAGTCGGGAACCAGGGTTTCAAGCTGCACGTTCGGCGACAGTTTGCGGATTTCACGAATGCAGTCGGCAAAATGCTGGGCACCGCCATCACGCAGGTCGTCGCGATCCACCGAGGTAATGACCACGTATTTCAGGCGCAGGTCGGCGATGGCCACGGCGAGGTTCACCGGCTCGTCGACGTCCAGCGGCTTCGGACGACCATGCCCCACGTCGCAGAACGGGCAACGACGCGTGCAGATATCGCCCATGATCATGAAGGTCGCGGTGCCGCCGGAGAAGCACTCGCCCAGGTTCGGGCAGGACGCTTCTTCGCACACGCTGTGCAGCTTGTGTTTACGCAGCAGCGCCTTGATGCGGTCGACTTCCGGAGACACCGGAATGCGTACGCGAATCCAGTCAGGCTTCTTCGGCAGTTCAGTGGTCGGAATGATCTTTACCGGAATGCGTGCAACCTTCTCGGCGCCGCGCAGCTTTACGCCGGCTTCAACCTTGGCACGCGGGGCCGGACGCTCGGTGACATCCTGCGTCGGGATCATGGTTTGCACTGCATCAGTAGTCATATTCAGTCGATTCCGCCCGTTAGGGTCGTCTGCTCAGCATAGTCGAGGTGTTTGACGAGCTGCGCGCGCAGCCGGGCACTTACCTCGGCAAATTCAATCGATCCTGCGTGATCGCTCAACTGGGTCATCGCCAGTCCGGCATAGCCGCAGGGATTAATCCGTCGAAACGGCTCCAGGTTCATGTCCACGTTCAACGCCAGGCCGTGAAAGGAACAACCGTGGCGGATCCGCAAGCCCAATGAAGCGATTTTCGCCCCGTCGACGTAGACACCCGGTGCATCCGGCTTGGCTGCGGCTGTCACGCCATAACTGGCGAGCAGTTCGATCAGGCACTGTTCCATCCGGGTGACCAGATCTCGCACACCAAAACCGAGCTTGCGCACGTCCAGCAGCAGATAAGCCACCAATTGGCCGGGACCGTGGTAAGTCACCTGACCACCACGATCGACCTGCACAACCGGAATATCACCGGGAAGCAGCAGATGTTCAGCCTTGCCTGCCTGGCCCTGGGTAAACACCGGGGGGTGCTCGACCAGCCAGACTTCGTCGGCGGCATCGCTGCCGCGTTCGTTGGTAAAGCGCTGCATGGCATGCCAGACCGGCTCGTAAGCCATCTGGCCGAGCTCGCGGAAGCCCAGCGTGCCGGACATCACAACACCATGTGCACGAAGCCGGTAGCCCGCAGTTCGCTGTTGATGTTGTACAGCTGGTCCTGGTCGGTGGCAACGATGTGCAACTGAATCGTGGTGTACTTGCCGTTGGTGCTCTGGCGTTCATCCACGCGGTCATGATTGATCGTCGCGTGTTTCTTGACGATTTCGATGATCTTGTCTTTGTTGCCCACACCCGTGTCGCTGATCACCTTAACGGGATAATCAACGTTGGGGAATTCGATCTTTGGCGCCTTTACTTCAGTATCGGACATGGCGTAACGGCCTCGTAAGCGTAAGCCGTGGCGACGGGCATGCCCCTGCGCCGGGTCAGCGCAGGGGCATGCAGGTGCACACTAAATTCAGTTGAACAAACCGTAGAAGAACAGACGGATGCTATCCCACATGCGGCGGAAGATACCACCTTCCTCGACAGCGTCCAGAGCGATCAGATCAGCGCTATGCACGACCTTGTCGTCCAGTTTGACTTCGACTTTACCGATCACGTCACCCTTGGCGATGGGCGCAACCAGTTGCGGGTTCATGGTCATGCTGGCAGCGAGCTTTTTCAGCTGGCCTTTTGGCAGGGTCATGGTCAGGTCTTCAGCCAGACCGGCCTTGACCTGGCCGGTGGAACCCTTCCAGACAGGGGCCTGAGCCAGTTCGGTACCTTTCTGATAGAAAGTCTGGGTTTCGAAGAAACGGAAACCGTAGGTCAGCAGTTTCTGGGTTTCGGCAGCACGGGCCACCTCGCTGTTGGTGCCGAACACCACGGCGATCAGACGCATGCCATCACGCACGGCCGACGACACCATGCAGTAGCCTGCTTCGTCGGTGTGACCGGTTTTCAGGCCGTCGACGGTCTTGTCGCGCCACAACAGCAGGTTGCGGTTCGGCTGCTTGATGCCGTTCCAGAAGAACTCTTTCTGCGAATAGATGGCGTAGTGCGCCGGATCCTCATGAATGATCGCGCGAGCCAATATAGCCATGTCGTGAGCCGACGAATAATGCTCGGGGTTCGGCAGACCGGTCGGGTTCATGAAGTGGGTATTGGTCATGCCCAGATCGGCGACGGTTTTGTTCATCAGATCGGCGAATGCGTCTTCGCTGCCGGCGATGTGCTCGGAGACCGCCACGCTGGCGTCGTTACCCGACTGAATGATGATGCCGTGCAGCAGATCGCTGACGGTCACCTGCGAGCCGACCTTGATGAACATCCGCGAACCGCCGGTACGCCAGGCGTTTTCGCTGATGGTCACCGGATCGTTTTCACCGATTTGGCCGCGACGGATTTCCAGGGTCGCGATGTAGGCCGTCATCAGCTTGGTCAAGCTGGCCGGCGGCAGACGCTGGTCACCATTGTTTTCGACCAGCACGTTGCCGCTGCTGGCGTCCATGAGCACGTAGGCCTTGGCGGCCAGTTGCGGTGGCGACGGCATCATCTCGGCCGCAAATGCGGCAGGTGAGAGAAGCAGCGGGACTAAAAGGCACAGGCGTTTGGCAAAGGTGGTGATGTTCATCCGTCTCTCGAAATCGCTAATGGAAACTGCCCAAGGGCAAAACTAATCAAATGACCTCTAACGGGTCATCGCGTATTCAGTTGTTCACTCCAGTCACCCTTTGCCGGGCTCTTGTTCTTCAACGAGTCAACAACATGGTTCGCTCCCCATACCGCAAACGAACCGTCAATCAAGTCCTACGTATTACCTGTTGCTTATTCGGTCACAACGCTCGCCGAACCCAGATTGGCCATGCGCACACTGTTCTGCACTTGCTGGACTTCACCCGGTGAACCGATCGGCCCCAGGCGCACCCGATGCAGGGTCTGTTGATTACGCACGATCGAACTGATGAACACTGGAGCGCTCACCATCCCGCTAAGCTTCGACCTCAGCAGTTCCGCAGCGTCCGGGTTGGCGAACGCGCCGACCTGCAGATACTGGCCAGCCCCTGGTGCGGAAGCGCTTTTTCTAGCGTCGACCTGTACGGGCACAACGGCGGCGGCATGCTGCTGCGGCGGTGGCGTCCATTGCTCGACCGTTCCGGCCGAAGCCGTAATTGCCGGGGCGCTATTCTGCGCGACTTTTGGCTCGTTGAGCATCAAAGGCGCCGGACGGCCACGCTGGGCCCACCATTCTTGCGGGTCGATGCCTTCGACCTTGACCCGGGCGGTGCCGATTTCGGCGTAACCGAGCTTTTTGGCCGCCGCGTAAGACAGGTCGATAATCCGGTCCGAGTAGAACGGACCACGGTCGTTGACCCGCAGGATCACGGTCTTGTTATTGTCCAGGTTGGTCACCCGAACATAACTCGGCAGCGGCAAGGTCTTGTGCGCGGCGCTCATGCCGTACAAATCATAGACTTCGCCATTGGCGGTGTTCTGACCGTGAAACTTGGTGCCATACCAGGACGCCGTGCCCGAAGCCACGTAACTCTTGGAGTCCTGCAATGGAAAGTAGGTTTTACCCAGCACGGTGTAGGGGTTGGCCTTGTAAGGGCCGGTATGCAGGGTCGGCGTGGCGTCCGGGATACGGGAAATGTCGACATCCCACCAGGGGGCGCCATCCTTGTGGGCGCGGTTGATGTCCAGTCCCGGTGCCGAGCGCACGGCGCTGGACGATGATTGCTTCGGCGAGCGGCTGGTCGAACAACTGGCGACCAGCACGGCCAGCGTGACAAATGCCATCAGCTTCAGGGGTTTACTCATAGGCAATGCCCGCATTACTTGACGCCCCGTGCTTGGACCAGCTGTTCAGACAGTTGATGCACGGCCATGGCGTACATCACGCTGCGGTTATAACGCGTGATTGCGTAAAAATTCTGCAGACCCATCCAGTATTCCGGGCCATTCTCGCCTTCCAGGCGAAATGCGGTAACCGGCATATCATCGCGCAGCGCATCATGACTTGACCAGCCCAGGGCCCGCAATTCTCCAACGGTTTTCGTCGGTTCAAGGCCATCGGTCAAACCGTCATCAACCTGCTCGCCGCGCACATCGGCACGACTGACCACCGGTTCGCCGGCGACCCAGCCGTGGCGTTTGAAATAGCTGGCAACGCTACCGATGGCATCGTCTGGATTATTCCAGATATTGATGTGGCCATCCCCGTCGAAGTCCACCGCATAGGCGCGGAAACTGCTGGGCATGAACTGCGGCAAGCCCATGGCACCGGCATAGGAGCCTTTCAGGGTCAAAGGATCGACTTGTTCTTCACGCGCCAGCAAGAGGAACTCGCGCAACTCCTTGCGGAAAAACTCGGCGCGGGGAGGATAGTCGAAACCCAGGGTCGATAACGCATCAATGACGCGATAGTTACCGGTATTGCGGCCAAAAAAGGTCTCAACGCCGATAATCGAGACAATGACCTGGGCCGGCACGCCATACTCCTGCTCGGCGCGGGCCAGCACCGCTTCATGCTGACGCCAGAAGTCCACGCCACGGGCAATGCGCGCGTCGGTGATGAACATCGGGCGGTATTCGCTCCACTGCTTGACCCGTTCGGCAGGTTTGGAAATCGCGTCAAGAATCGATTGTTTGCGCTCGGCCTCGCGGAACACGCCCATCAGTTGTTCGCCGGCAAAACCATAATCGCGAGTCATTTCACCGACAAATTCGGCCACCTGGGGTGAACCTTCGTAATCGCCGGCCAACGCTTCCTGCGCGATGCCAAGGATGCTTACCAGGCTGACCCACGGCGCGTTTCGCGTCGCCCAGCCACGCATTACTTGCATTGAACTCTTCACCTTATTCAAACCTGCGCGATCCACTTGCGATGGGTATGGATCGACATCAAAACCC